>NZ_FQZD01000052.1 GCF_900141835.1 Propionispora hippei DSM 15287
TGTGCTAAACTCTTAGTATCATCCATTGGATGCGCCTCCTTTGTTTAGAGTTATGCGGTCGGCAAACCTGCATTTATTCTAACAAAAGAGGCTGTTTTTTTCGACGTATAGCTATAAGCTTTTTGGAACCACATGCATAGCATGTGGTATTCGCTTACGCAAAAAATAATCAAGCCACTCCATTAGAGTGGCTTGATTGATGTGGTGGGCGATGACAGGATCGAACTGCCGACATCCTGCTTGTAAGGCAGGCGCTCTCCCAGCTGAGCTAATCGCCCATATGTTGGTGACCCGTGGGGGAATCGAACCCCCGATACCGCCGTGAAAGGGCGGTGTCTTAACCGCTTGACCAACGGGCCACTGAATTGGCTCCTCGAGTAGGACTCGAACCTACGACCGATCGGTTAACAGCCGATTGCTCTACCAACTGAGCTATCGAGGAAGGACATTTAATATTATGCCATATTACATAAGAAAACGCAATACCATATTATGATTTTTTTAACTTATTTTTTTATTCCGCCGGCCGCAGACAGGATAATTATTACCTGCAGCCAATAATACTATGATAGATAAGCTCTCAACGGTCTGAGCATGTCCAGCCGCAACTAAAGGAGGTAAATTTATGGACCCGAGAATTCAAACCCTGGCACATAACCTGATTACCTACTCCACCCATATCCAGCCGGGAGAAAAGGTCTTAATCGAAATGGTGGATGATGCCCTGCCCCTGACAACGGCATTAATAGACGAGGTGTATCAGGCAGGCGGCGTTCCTTTCGTCACCTTAAAAAATAATCAAATTCAGCGTTCCCTGCTGCTCAAAGCCAGTCCGGAGCAATTATCGTTAATCGGTCAATGGGAAGCGGAACGCATGCGTCAAATGGATGCCTACATCGGTATCCGCGCCAGTCATAATGTCAGTCAGTTAGCAGATGTCCCTGCCTCACAAATGAGCAAGTACCAGCAAAACTGGGTTGGTCCGGTCCATATGGACATCCGCGTGCCCCATACTAAATGGTGCGTACTACGCTATCCCAACGCTTCTATGGCCCAGTTAGCCAACATGAGTACCGAATCCTTCGAGGATTTTTATTTCAGGGTATGCAATCTGGATTATAAAAAAATGGCTGCCGCTATGGACCCGCTGATCGAACTGTTTGATAAAACCGATGAAGTTAAGATTATTGGCCCCGGTACGGAGCTTTCCTTTTCCGTCAAAGGAATTCCCGCAGTAAAATGCTCCGGTTTACGCAACATACCGGATGGCGAAGTATACACCGCTCCGGTAAGAAATACGGTAAACGGCGTCTTAAGCTACAACACGCCTGCCGTATATCAGGGCGTTATTTACGAGAATATCCGCCTGGAATTCAGTCAGGGAAAAATCGTGAAAGCCACCGCTAATCATACCGAGCGGATCAATGAAATATTGGATACCGATGAGGGGGCGCGCTATATCGGTGAATTTGCCTTGGGCGTCAATCCCCATATTACCATTCCGATGAAAGACACGCTGTTTGACGAAAAAATCAGAGGAAGCTTTCATTTCACTCCCGGCAATGCTTACAAAGTAGCCAATAATGGCAACCAGTCGACCATCCACTGGGATCTGGTCTGCATGCAGGACAAGGATCACGGTGGCGGCGAAATCTATTTCGACGGCCGCCTGATTCGCAAGGATGGCATCTTTGTATCGCCTGAATTGCACGGCTTAAATCCGGAAAATCTCATCTGACCCGGGAAACAAACAGGCTTGCCGCTATAGCGGCAAGCCTGTTTGTCATCGTTATATCTACTTTAACAAATCCTGAATAAAGGTCGGCAAGGCAAAACAACTCCGGTGAATGTCCCGGTTATAATACCTGGTGGCAAATGGCAGCACCGGCACCTCACCCTGCAGCGGGTCATAATGTTTAGATCCTAAGGTGAAGCAATGCAAACCACCCGGATATAGAGGAATCGATGCCAGATAGGTTCTCGTAATAGGAAACAGGTCGCGAATATCACTAAAGAGACGCCGAAGTAACGGTTGATGATAAAAGGGCGATTCTGTCTGTTGGACGAATAACCCATCCTCTTTCAGCGCTTTATAAACATCCTGATAAAATTCCGGCGTAAACAAGCCTTCGCCCGGCCCAATGGGATCGGAACAATCGACAATAATCACATCATATTTGTTTTGCGCTTCCTTCATGTGCTGAATGCCGTCGCCAATTTTTAACCGCACCTTCGGATTCTCCTGAAGTAAGGCCTCACTAATCTCAGGCAGGTACTTTTTACTTACTTCTACTACCAAACCATCAATCTCCACCATTTCCGCCTGCACAACAGCCGGATGCTTTACCACTTCCCGGATTGTGCCACCGTCACCACCGCCAATCACCAATACCTGACGGGGATTAGGATGCGTAAGCAATGGAACATGAGCAATCATTTCGTGATACACAAATTCGTCAAAAACCGAAGTCTGGAACACTCCATCCAGCACTAGCATACGGCCAAACTCCGCTGAATCAACCACGGCGATATCCTGATAAGGGGATTTCCCCGTAAATAACGTTTCTTTCACACGGCAAGCCAGACCCACATGATCCGTCTGCTGTTCTGTAAGCCATAATTCCATCTATCTTCCCTCCCGCTTGTCTTGTTATTTGGGTAAGACAAGTTTTACCAACGGCGTTAAGTGAATTTTATCATAAAAATTGCCAATAGAGAAGACGGAATTTATTGGAGTCTTCCAACCTGGCTAAATTGGATACCGGATCCGCCTAAGAACCGGCACTCTTGTCAGGAACACAGCCTTTAGGACTATTCCAAATCGAGTTTATGGCATGAGTGGCGTTAAGTTGTGTCATCAACCAGGCATAGATATCTCGCAGCCGGTCCAAATCAAATTCAAACTGCAAGCTGTGGACGGCATTTAAAACCCAGGCAACAAACCAGATGGAGATAAAAATGACGGTATAAAAGGGGATACACCGGTCCAGGCAAAACATCTTCCACATAGTATCTCTCCCTGCTCGCTTTTCATACTCACTCCAATATATTCACAATATAAAAAAAACGCCCCTTAGGGTGTTTTTTCAGATATCTCTTTGAGCACACGGCAGCCGGCTTAGTTTCCGGGCACACCCGACATCATGCGTAAGCTGCCTTACCGATTACGAGATCTGAATCTTTTTCACAGCCCGACTAATCCTATATCGATACGCTGGAAATCACCGGACGGATCAACGCCTCATTAACAAAAAGATAAGCCTTGACGGCTTGGGAAAGCTGGGCCGTGTTCAGATAGTTTACCAGTTCCGTTGCTGCCCGTTCATTTTCCGGCGAAATCGCCGCTTCCACAGTTAAATACCGGTTGGCTAAAAACTCATCAAAAATATCGGCCAATTCATAGCCAATACCGTTCAACAGAGCAAAGGCCGTTTCCATCTGGTCACATAATCCAGGATTCTTTGATTCAATTAAGATTAGAATCTTATTCTTTGATAAGGGTGAGATCATTCTGTCCAGAGATACTGCCTGCACTGTCTTTCCACATATTGCCACCGTTGTCTTCACCTCCGCTACGTGTATTGTCTCGCAGGCCACAACAGGTTATGCCGCCCAATAAATTCCATAGTTTAGTCAAATCGGCGAACGCCAGATAGAATAAGAAAAAGCAGAGCTTCCGCTCCGCTTGCCAATACTTGCTTTATAATCGAGGACTTTCCAAATCCTCTGGTTCAGTAGCCGTTGCCACCACAACCGGCGCCGGTTGCTGAAAGGAAAGATTCAAGACCGCGACAATGGTTGCGGCGATTTGTGTGACCGTGGCACTATTTTGGGTTTTAACCGCTTCCTGTTCCAACCATCCCATTAATATATCCAGTATTTCCGTAGCTGCCCGTAATCGCATAATTTGATACTCCTGATAGAGTGCATTTATATCACCGTCCATTCCATCGCCTCCATCCTCCCGCAATAGCCTACTACCAGATTATATGCCCATTTCCACCGGTTCATACCTGCTGCTAAATCAGTGTAGCCACCTTAAAGTCGAGTGCATCGCAGGAAACCAGCCGGCAGTCCACACCTGCATAGCAGCCGTTCAGGCCCAGGGAAATTCCACTGCCGTGCAAATGACCAAACACATAATGCGAAATTGGATAGAGGCGGGTCAGTTCTTCAAGCCAAGGGCAGGAGTATCCCGCATAAAATAGCGGATAATGGGTCATAAGTATCATCCGGGAAAATCCATCTTGTTTGGCGGCTGCCAAAGAAGCCATAATCCGGCCTTGTTCGCGCTGATAGATCTTTTGATCTTCCTCCGTAAAATTTTCGTCCAGCGGATTAGTCCAGCCCCGACTGCCACAAATGGCAAACTCACCAGCCGCCACATAGGAATTATGAATAAAACTGATGGTGGGCGGCAATAGGCGCTGCATTTTACTGCTGGTCAGCCACCAATAGTCATGGTTGCCCTTTATGATAATTTTGCGGCCCGGCAGTTCATCAACAGCAGACAAGTCAACCAATGCCGCCTCGAACGTCTTGGCCCAGGACGTATCCCCGGCCAGCAGCACCGTATCCTGCTCGGCTACCTTTTCATACCAGGACTGCTTTATCTTTTCCCAATGGTCGGTCCAATTGTCACCGAATATACTCATCGGTTTACTCGGCGGGAATCCCGACAAATGTAAATCACCAATGGCATGGACTCTGCTCAAAGAACTTCCACATCCTTAAGACGGACTAAAAATTTTTCTACATTTCCCACCGGTCCGGCTACTTCAAAGTCATTCATATATTTGTTTCCCGACCTGACTTCAGCCTCCACCAGTACAAGACTAACGCCGCATTCTTCGGCAATTCGCCCGGCTCGCTGCATATTTACCGTAGTATATACCCGTTCGGAGGTCATAATCTTTTTTACTGCCATCGTTTTGCTCCTTATTCTTGCTATATTGAAATATGCAAGACATTCGACATACATAGCAGGTTTACCTTGTTTTTGTAAACGTGCACACCCTAAGTGCAAACCAATTGAGTAGCGGATAAAAAGAAAAAAGGCCCTTCAGCCTTTTTACCCCACCTAGTATGCCCGGTTATCCATGCATTAGATTCCTTTGGCAGCCACCGGCCCACGCGACAACGCAATTTTTCCGGTGCGAACAATCTCGATGATGCCGAAATCCACCAATACCTCACACAGGGCATCAATCTTGCTTTCTTCTCCGGTGAGTTCGATGGTCATAGTTTCCCGGTTTACATCCACGATTTTAGCCCGGAAGATTTCCACAATATCCACAATATCCGACCGGGTCGCCTTGCTGGCTTTTACCTTGATTAACGCCAGTTCGCGATGAATGGAGTCCACACAGGTTAAATTGACAATTTTTATGACATCAATCAGCTTCGACAACTGATTGACCACCTGCTCCAGTTCAATTTCATCATCCACTTCCACACTAATGGTAATTCGGGTGATATCGGCTTCTTCTGAAGGTCCGGCGGCAATACTCTCAATATTATACGCCCGGCGGCTGATAAGTCCTGCAATATGGGTCAAAACGCCCGGTCTATTTTCCGTTAAAACGGCTAATGTATATTTCATTTATTTCCACTCCCGTCACCCAGAATCATCTGATTAAGACGGCCACCGGCCGGCACCATCGGTAAAACATCTTCTGTCTCAGGCAGCTCGACTTCGACTAACACCGGTCCGGGAAGGCGCAGTGCCTCCGCCAGCGTAGCCTCCAGCAGTTCCGGCTCCGCCACCCGTAGCCCGGTTACCCCCATAGCCTCCGCCAATTTTACAAAATCGGTTTTCCCCCGCAGACTGGTATGGGAATAGCGACCGCCATAAAACATGCGCTGCCACTGGGAAACCATTCCCAACACCTGATTGTTCATAACAACAATCTTGAGCGGCAGGCCGTTATTGGCAGCAGTAGCCATTTCCTGACAATTCATCATAATCCCTCCGTCACCGGTAAACAAAATAACCGGCACATCCGGCAGTCCGACCTGAGCGCCAATTGCCGCCGGCAGTCCATAGCCCATGGTGCCCAAACCGCCTGAGGTCAATAGCGACCGTTGGTTGCAAAAATCATAAAACTGCGCTGTCCACATCTGATGCTGGCCGACATCAGTCACAATCACAGCGTTTCCCTCGGTCAAACGACTGACTGTTCGTATCACTTCTTGTGGCATGATGGTTCCTGGTATCGGATGATACCGCAGCGGCTGCTTACGCTTCCATTCCTCCAACCGGCTACACCAGGAGGCAGCCACTTGCTGCTTCCAGTCGGTCAAATCAAGTTCAGCCAGCTTCTCGCACAACAACGGCAACGACCAGCGCAAATCTCCCACTACCCGGCTGTCGGCACGGATATTTTTATTGATTTCCGCCGGATCAATGTCAAAATGGATAATCTTCGCACCGGCGGCAAAGTCATTAACAGAACCGGTAACCCGGTCATCAAACCTTACCCCAATCCCAATAAGCAAGTCACATTCGCTGACAGCCATATTGGCCGCATAGGTCCCGTGCATGCCCAGCATGCCTAAATAGGGCGATGCAGATAATGATACACAGCCTAGGCCCATCAGGCTGGCGGTTACAGGAACTCCTGTCAGTTCTTGCAGGCGGTGCAAACTATTTCCGGTATCGGATAGATTGACACCGCCGCCAATAAACAGTACTGGCCGCTTGGCATTCAGTAAAGCGGCCGCTGCTGCTTCTACCTCCTGCACCTCTCCGGTCGGCTCAGGACAGTATCCCCGCAGAAAGACCTCTTGGGGGTACAAAAAATCAAAAGAGGCATTAAATACGTCCTTGGAAATATCGACAACTACCGGCCCCGGCCGTCCCGTCCTGGCAATGTAAAAAGCTTCTTTAATGACCCGCGGCAAGTCCTCAACTTTTTTCACCAAATAGTTATGTTTGGACACCGGCGTTGTAATTCCCCGTATATCAGCCTCCTGAAAAGAATCCTTGCCAATCAAGGAAACTCCTACCTGCCCGGTAATAGCCACAATGGGCACCGAATCCATATAAGCCGTGGCAATCCCCGTAACCAAATTGGTAGCCCCAGGCCCTGATGTCGCGATACAGACCCCCACCTTGCCGGTAGCCCGTGCATATCCGTCAGCGGCATGTACCGCCCCCTGTTCGTGCCGGGTCAGAATATGAGGATAATCATATTTATAAAGGGCGTCATACAAGGTGAGCACCGCACCGCCTGGGTAGCCAAAAACAACTTCGACTCCTTCTTGTTTCAAACATTCAATTAACGCTTCCGCACCTAACAGCTTCATTTATCTCTTCCTCCTCCACTAACGACGAGTCTTCCTTTATCTAGGCTGCCAAATCATAATATCGGGCATAACAATACACGTTCCCCGGACCCAAAAAACCGCTACTTTAGATAACCCTCCACAACAACCTCCAGTTCCCCCGTATGCGGGTTAAACAATAACCCATGGACTGGAACATCCTTGGGAATTAATGGGTTAGTACGAATTTTTTGCACGACCATCTTCACATTGTCCACCGGATGATGAAAATGATCCACCCAGTCTTCCAATTCCTTTTCAATCATCTGGATTGCCTCATAAGAAATTCCTCTGTCCAGCATCTTTTTTATCAATGTACGGGAGGAAGTGTTGGACATGCCACAATCCTTATGTCCAATGACAATAATCTCATTGACACCTAGTTCAAAAATTCCGACAACCAAACTGCGTATCGTCGCTTCGAACGGACCGGTAACTGAATTACCGGCATTCTTAATGACCTTAACCTCGCCTCGTTTAATACCCATCGCCGGTTCAAGAAACTCGACCAACCGGGTATCCATGCAGGTAAAGATGGCCAGATGGCGTTTGGGTATCTTACCGGCTTCCGTATAATTAACATAGGCTTCCGGCAAGTGACTGACAAAATTCCGGTTTGCCTGCAATATCTCCTCTAACTTGTTCATAATAAACCTCGCTTTAATCGTTAAAATAATTATTTACCGTTAAAATACTTTTGCCGTATATCCAGTATCACATCATCAATTCTGCTGGATACCTGCGGAATACAGTAACCCACAAAAAGAGGCGAAGTAACAAAACGCGGCACGATCTTTACATAAATTTCATCACTCAATTGATAAAAAAATAAATTGTAGCTGTTGATATGCTTGTTAAAATCATGCAGCAAATATTTCACAACGATCTGGATATAGTCGGCCATAACAGTTAAATATTTAATATTCTGTAATCGGATGTTAAACTCAATAAAACCGATTAACGGTCTGTCGGAAACGGTTAACGTCACGCCCTGATCCTGACGAACCAGTTTTCCGGCAAAACTCTCGGGCTTCATATTCTCTCTATAATCAATGTTCTTTAGCCCTACGATCTGCATATGCGGATGCCGTATGGTTCCGCCCGAATAGGGACCATGATTTTTATAAAACAGCACCGATTTAAACTGTTTATCCTCTGACATCTCCAACCATTTTTGCACGCCAAACTGCAATAAACGGTGCAGGTGTTCCCTGCTATATAACGACAGTTCTGAATCACAGTCACAGGTTTCGATCAGCACAGTCTGAAAAGCATCCTGTAAAACAGGATATTTATTTTTTAGGAGCAAAAGCTCTCCTTCCGCCGCAATCACGCCCTCCAGTTGCTCCCGGTGGCAAAAAGGACATTCTACCTGCTTATTTATGACCGTAACAGGTTTACAGCCACCAATAGCCGTATCAAAGACAAGATGTGTTTTACTAATATCCATGGCCGTCTCCTATGTTTGAATTAATATCGTCAAATGATGCCGTTTCCCAGGAAATCACCGATTTAATGAACACATCGACTCAAGGGGAGATTTCTCGACTGGCAAGAAAGATAGGAACAGCAGTACTTTTCAAGGGTTCTCTGACGCAGTCAGCGAAAAAAGATCCGTCATGACTCAAGCTGTGAATAAATCCCTAGCTTACATAGTAACACATTCATCTGTGATCTAAAATACATTTATACCAATTTATTAACAGTATATTCAACAAATCACTTTGAAATCCTGTAAACTGTAACCTAAATTATTCTTTCTTTGCTGGCACGACCGCTTCATTGCTGTAAACAGCGTATTGCATTACACTACGCCTGTTCGCTCCAACAGCATACGCCGTCCCCTTCCCCCACCAGATTTCGTCACCGCCTGCTCTCTTGGAGAGCTGCTGATCTCAAGAGCCTGTCGGCAAAGTAAGATATCGTTCGTATAGGCGGAAAGCGGATATCTTTCTAGCCTTCCCCAGCGGTTGTTATTTGCATAGCGGAAAATAAAAATCAGGACTGGCACAGTCAGCCTGTACCAATCCTGATAAAAATACTTATGTCGTTAGCGTTTGGAAATATATTTTCTAATATCAACGGCAACAGCCGAAACGATAATGGAACCTTTGATGATGAGCTGCCAGTATGGGCTAATGCCGACGAAAGTCAGGCCGTAGTTGATTACTGTCAGAATCAATACCCCTACCAGGATACCCGGAACCGTACCAATCCCACCGGCTGTCGAAACACCACCAATAACGCAGGCAGCGATGGCGTCCAGTTCATACATATTGCCGTAGTTATTAGTCGCACCACCTGTCCGGGCTGCTTCCAGCACACCGGCAAAACCAAACAACCCGGCTGCGATAGCGTAAATAACCAACAGGTTCCACTTGACATTAATCCCCGATACAATGGCCGCATTCACATTGCCGCCAATTGCATACATGTTCTTACCCAGCTTAGTCTTGTTATAGATAACCCAAACTATGCAGGCTACCACAATCGCAATAAGAACGATATAAGGAAGCGAGTAATCACCGGTCCCAATAGATCCCGATCCCAGTGAAGTAAAATCAGTCCGTAAACCGCCGATAGGCTGTGATTCGTTTGGCTTCATATCAAAATAAAGTGAGTTTGCGCCATAGACGGCTACATACGTACCCAAAGTGGCAATGAACGGCGGCACACTTAACCGGGAAACTACCAAACCATTGATACAACCAACCATCAGCGATGCTACGATGGCAACAATAATCGGAAGAATCAATGGCAGCGGTGATAAACCAGGAAAAAAGAGTCTTGAATAATCCGGGCTTTGCAGCATGGAAGCCGATAGTACGGCAGCCAGCCCAACTACGCGGCCTGCGGAAAGGTCCACACCACCGGTAATCAAAATAAAGCCCATCCCTAACGCAATAATAATACGGGTAGCCGATTGCAGGAGCACATCACGGAATGTGCTAATGGATAAGAAGTTCGTGTTATATACAGCAATCGCTACAATCAAAGCAAGTAAAACAAAATAGATTGCATACTGTGCCAAAAAATCCTTGGCTCTTTTCGCATCCATATTTAGATAAACCTCCCTTGTCTACGCCATATACAGCGTGGCATGACGCATAATCTCTTCTTCTGTTGCATTTTCCCGGTCAATAATCCCGGTCAGCCGCCCTTCGCACATGACCATGATTCGATCGGACATTCCCAAGAGTTCGGGCATTTCCGAAGAAATCATGACAATGCTTTTTCCCTGTCTGGCCAGTTCCGCAATAATCGTATAAATTTCAAATTTAGCTCCAACGTCAATTCCACGGGTTGGTTCATCCAGCAGCAATATCTCTGGTTCCGTAAGCAGCCAGCGTCCAATTAACACTTTTTGCTGATTACCGCCGGACAGATTCTTCATTAACTCCTTTTCGGAAGGAGTTTTTACACGAATTTTTTTAATATTCTCAATAGCGTCTTGACGCATTCTTTTCTCATCTAATAGAAGATACGGCGTTTGGTAACGGTCTAAGCTGGCAATTGCCGTGTTCTCCGTTACAGGAAGTACCGGAAAAATACCGGTAACACGCCGTTCTTCAGTCAATAAGGCGATTTTTAATTTTTTGGCATCCGACGGCGAGTGAATCCGTACCTCTTTACCTTCAATATAGAACTTGCCTGTACTAACCGCTCGCAAACCAAAAATGGCTTCTATAAGCTCGGTGCGCTGCGCCCCTACCAGGCCGCCAATACCAAGAATTTCACCTTTGCGCAACTCAAACGATACGTTCTTAAAAGATCGCGGATTGGGCGAAGTAAGATTTTCTACCTTTAATACCACGTCACCCGGAATATTATGTTTTTCCGGAAAACGCTGAGATAAATCACGTCCCACCATTTTCGAAATAATCATATCCGTAGTCATTTCTTTTGCCTGCCAGGTACCAATGTATTTACCATCCCGCATGATGGTGACATCATCGGATATTTGCAAGATTTCCTCCATCTTGTGGGAAATATAAATGATCGAAACACCACGTTTGCGTAAATCACGAATAATACGGAATAAATGCTCAACCTCATTACCGGTCAACGAAGATGTCGGTTCATCCATTACAATAAGTTTGGAGTGAAAAGATACGGCTTTCGCTATTTCGATGGATTGTATCTTAGATACGGACAAGGTTTTAACCAGCGTGTGGGGATTCAGGTCAATCTCCAGATCTTTAAACAATTGCGCCGTGTCGTCATGCATTTTTTTGTGATCAATAAACTGAAAAGGGCCAACTCCCTTCATGGGAAACCGCCCCAGCCATACATTTTCCATAACGCTGCGCTGCGGCACAGGATGCAGTTCTTGGTGGATCATGGATATTCCATAATTGAGAGCATCTTTGGAATTCTTAATCTCCAGTTTCTCACCATTCAGAAATATTTCTCCCGCATCAGGATAATAAATGCCAAACAGACATTTCATCAGCGTCGACTTGCCTGCACCATTTTCCCCCATAAGCGCATGAACAGTGCCCGGTCGCACCTTAAGCATTACATCATCTAACGCTTTTACGCCTGGAAATTCTTTGGATATATGATTCATTTCAAGTAAATATTGTATTTCCGACATGATACCACCTCTCTTTCCAAAGGCTTTAAAATCAAAGGCAAGGAACCACACCTATTACCTTGGCCCTTGCCTTTTCATTTAACTTAAAAAGAACTTTTCCAGACGATTACAGGAAATTATTTTGCGTCGTTTATGTTATCTTTGGTAATTTTCTTGTAATCAATCCAGATGTATTTGCCATCAGTAATGTCATAGCCTACATTGTCTTTCGAAGGAGCTTGGCCTAAAGCAAGAACAGTAGCCAGGTTAGTTGTGGCTTTACCCTGATTTACTGCATCGTTCAGAACCGTACCATACAGAGTGCCATCTTCCAGTGCTTTCAGAGCCGGAGCCGTAGCATCAACACCTACAACAGGCATAAATTTACCGTTTTGGAAATAACCTTTAGCTTTCAATGCTTCGATAGCACCCAATGCCATATCGTCATTGTTGGCAAGTACACAATCAATGTTGTCATGAGCAGCCAAGAAAGCAGCCATTTTTTCCTGTCCTTTTACGCGGTCCCACATAGCGGTATCTTCAGCAACTTTTTCCACTTTCAGACCGGCATCTTCCATAGCTTTAATGGAATATTTGGTCCGCAGTTCAGCATCTTGATGGCCCGGTTCGCCTTTGATCATGACATAGTGGATAATGCCATCTTTGGTCGGATGTGCTTTGAAATAATCCACCAGCAATTGGCCTTCCATCGTACCGGACTGTTCGGCCTTAGCGCCTACATAATATACTTTATCCCACTTTTTCATATCTTCCGGTAGAGGTTCGCGGTTTAAGAATACAATAGGAATATTAGCTTTTTGAGCTTTGTCAATTAATACGCCTGCTGCACTGCGGTCTACAGGGTTAATGGCCAACGCTTTTACTTTCTTATTGATAAACAAATCGACCTTGTCATTTTGGGTTGGTTGAGAGTTCTGGCTGTCAACAATATCTACTTGGGCTTTTCCTTCTGCAGCTTTCGAGATGGCGCTGCGTACGCCCGACATAAAGGTGTCGTCAAATTTGTAAATCGCTACACCAATTGTCGGTTTGCCACCATCATCTTTCTTTGCATCCCCCTGTTGTCCGCCTGACGAGCAGCCAGCCACCAGTGCTCCAGCAAGCAATGTTGACAGAATAAGCGCTTTCCAATTCCTTTTCACTAATAACCCTCCTATACATGATTTGTGTGGAATATTGCAAATATAAAGCAGAAACCGTTATTTAACAGCCAGATCATTCCTTAAACGAATCCACAGCTTCTGCTCTATAATACTGCCGGTATTGTAGTCTAAAAATAATTACGGACTATTTAAACTTGCCCAGAACTTCATTAAATACTTTATTAATTCAGTCAAATCTTCATCCAGAATAACCCATTAATCCAGTAGCTTCAACACCTCTTTTCTAGATATGTAAACTTCGAAATCAAAAGTTTACACGAGTCTTCTCTTTGCCTTATCTCAAATGACTAGACAAGATGCAACTCTTCATACTTTTTTAAATTCTTATATAAGTATAATTAGTCATAACTTTCAAAAATCCTCTTCGCAAATAAGTTTTTTTTATTTTTTTATTCAATATTATCTGACTTTTTTTGCAACTTAGCTGTCCTTATCTTCCTTTTTTCGTCATATAGGCATCTACAACGAAAAAAGACAGCTTCTACTTTTTAAAGCAAAAGCTGTCTTTTTAAACTTCCCTATTTTCCTGCCCTTATCCATTGCAGGAAGAGTACTTTTCCCACCGCGGCAGCATTTCCTTGACGATATGAGCAACACCATGACGGTCATTAGTTAACGACACATGCTGACAAACGTCTTTAACAGCCTTTTGGGCATTGCCGATAGCCACGCCAAACCCCACCCGTTCCAGCATAGAAATATCGTTATAATGATCGCCAATGGCCATAATATCCCACATAGAAATTCGCAAATAATCGGCTAAATATTCCAGGGCATTGCCCTTTGACGCACGGGCATCAATCATTTCAAATAAATCATCGGCCGCAACAGTCATCGTAACCCCCGGATACTGCCGGAAATAGTCCCGGCCTGCTTGCAGCCGCTGCTTGTCAAACGTCATAGCTGCAATATTTCCAAAAGCACGATCTTTAGTAACAATACTGCGCATATTGTCCACAAACTGGACATTTCCCATAGATAGCAACCACTCGATGGACTGTCTTCCTTTGGGCAAATCAATAGAGGCGTCCTTTCGGCTTGCCCGCTCTAAATCAAGCAGCATCAATTCCCGGGCATTGGTCGGCATATAAGTATGCTCACCGGTACAAACATCATAAAAGTATTCTCCCTTATCCAGCCAATCCAGTACATGCTGCACATCGCAATGCTTCATCGCCGTTGTCCTTAATAATTTTCCTTCTTTTGTATAGATGAAGGAACCATGATTAGATATGATATGCGGTCTCAAGCCAACCTCATGGCAAAGTTGAGCCGCATTATTATAAGTTCTGCCGGTAGCTATGGCGATCTCGTACCCTTTGTCCTGGGCCAGCAACAATGCCGCGGCATTTTCAGCACTAATTTTATTATTCGAATTCAATAACGTACCATCCATATCGGATACAATCAGTTTCATATGAGCCTCCCACTTTAAGAACTGTTTCTTCTTATATTATACTCGATTTTCTTTAGTATTTCATGCAAAAATGGACGGAAATGCATTCCATACAACCTTTCTTCATACAAAAAAAGATGCCCGCATGCATACTAGCCCCGGACATCTTTTTTGTAACTACCCCGCTTTTACAGCAGCTGCCGTACAACAGACAGTGCTTTGTCATAATCCGGATGTTCGGATACTTCGTGGACATATTCCACATGCCGTACAATCCCCGTCTTGTCAATCACTACAATACCACGACTTAAAAGCCGCAATTCCTCAATAACAAAACCATATTTTAGACCGAAATCCAACTCCTTGTGATCTGAAAGAGTTTTTATATTTTCAATTCCGTGGGCCGCACAATATTTACTCAAAGCAGGAGGTAAATCTACACTAATTGACAGGATTAAAACATCTTTCAGCATCCCTGCTTCCTCATTAAAACGCCGGGTTTGCAAATCACACACCGAAGTATCAACAGACGGCACTACACTAATAATGCGTACTTTTCCTTTACTTTCCTCTAACTGGAATGGTTCAAATTTAGGCGACAATACGGTAAAATCGGGCGCACTGGCACCCACTACAATTTCTTCTCCCAGCAAAGTCACAGGCTTGCCGCGAAAAGTAACCACATTCGTACGTTTATTCATAGATATAACCTCCCCTTCCACTATTTGCTATATCATAGTAGCATAATAATAGTAGCACATTATGAGAATATCTGCAAAAAAACGTTTATACAAAATATAGTTGGGATAACACCTTTTCCAGCAAAACTCCCTCCCGCACCGGCGTCCGGGCCTTGACCGTCACGTCTATGGCTTTTACCACAAAATGCGCCGCCTGCTCCATCGCTTTGGTCAGCGGCCTTCCCCTTAACAGCAAACCCAGCAATACACTGGCAAAAATATCTCCTGTTCCGGGGTAACTCACCGGAATGAAGTCATGCATAAATTCCCAGGTTTCGCCGCTATTCCTGTCATAGGCGATATTGGCAACTTTTTGCCCGTCACAGGGAACCCCGGTCATCACAACCTTTTCCGGTCCCAGTTCAGCTAACCGGACAAGCCATTTTTTTGTTGTGTCCATATCCACGTGTTCCGCCTGATAGGTTTCGCCTAATAAAAAACAGGCCTCCGTATAATTGGGAGTTATCACGCCTGCCTTGCCCACCAGCATCCTCATCTTATTCTGCATAGCCGGTGTATAGGTTGAATAAAGCCTCCCGCCGTCTCCCATCACAGGGTCCACCAGCACAAGTGAGCCAGGTTTGGCAAATGTATCAATAAATTCTTTAACAATCTCAATCTGACGTTCGGAGGCTAAGAAGCCACTATATATAGAATCAAACACAATATTTTCTTGTTGCCAATGATGAAAAAAATCCGGCATATGTTCAGTAAAATCGCAAAAAGCAAGGTCTTTAAATCCACCTAAGTGGGTACTTAACACAGCCGTGGGCAGCGGGCACACCTGAATGCCCAGCATAGCAAGCACCGGTATAATGACAGTGAGCGAGCAGCGTCCAACACAGGAAATATCCTGCACTGCCGCCACTTTAGGTACATCCTGAACCATTAGAAATCCTCTCCTCTCCTATAAATAACGACAGTTTATTTACCCCGCATCGCCTTTTCCAGGCCGGATAAATGGCTGTTGACAGTTAGCCTTACTTTCATTATACTTAATGTAACAATACATATTGAACAAGGGGAGTAACCATTCAGATACAATCGTCATTACGGTATTTTATACCCGGTTGTATCGGCAGCAATGCAGGTGAGACTTTGTTTATGCGATTTATTCGTGTAAGCAAGGTCTTTTTTATTGTATTTTCTCCTGGAGGTGCATCATCAAAATCAGATTCTTATCTATATAGACCGAGTTTCCACTACCACCCATCTACAGAAAGCGAGGTATACAATATGTCTGAACGAATGAGTTTACAGGAAGTTTTGCGTGACTATGGAGTTCCGCTCACCACCCTGCACATAACGGCCACGCGGGATGAATGCCTGCAACTGCGCGAACGGCTTATGGACATTGTTAAAGTAAGCGGCAAAACCGCACAGGGTTATCTGGAAGTAAACTGTACGTTTTATATTGATGTGGATGACATCGATCGTTATCTCAACGGCGAACTGCCTGGACTAGCCGAAATCTACACCTTTCCTGAAGACATCAAGACCTATAAGGAGGAATAACCATGAAAAAAATTGTACTCTTCACGCTCCTATTCATTTTTTCCTGTAATCTTGTCAGCTTTGCCGCCATAAGCGGCAGTAAGGCACGCCGGGCCACGCCGCCTTCGAAACCCCCTACAACCCAAAGTGCACCGGCGAACTCACCGGCAAACAATGATTACAAGCCTTCCACTCCGGCTAAAAATCTAAACGAAAAAGCGCCTGAAGCCAAACAATCTGCCGCACCGGCAATAAATCAACAATCCAATACCGGCGGATTCTTGCGCAATATGGGCATGTTCGGTAGCGGTATGCTGCTGGGTGGCATGTTGGGCAGCATGTTCGGCTTTGGTCCAACAGGCATGTTTGCCCAACTAGTCGACATGATGATCACCTTGCTGGTGTTTGCCGGTGTTCTTTTAATCGGTCGTACGCTCTGGAACAAGCTAAAGAGCAAGCGAAACATGTAATTAGAACTAAAGTCTCAAACAAATACCAGGGAAGCTGCGAATATATTTCGCATATTCCCTGGTATTTATCATTTTCTCCGATTAATGTACAAATTTTCGCAGTAACTCATGACACAACGGGATAACGCCCGGAGCAATGAAGGCTGTAATAATTCCCATGAAAATCATAGCCAGACTGGAAATAGCACCTTCCAAATGTCCTGCCTCATGAGCTTTTGAGGTTCCTATGCCATGTGCAGATATGCCAAACATCATTCCAGTCGCAATGGAGCTTTTCCGGTTTAGACATTTTTGAATAACCGAAGTCATAATCGTTCCTAAAAGGCCTGTTATAACTACAAATACGGCTGTCATTGCCGGGTTCCCCCCTAAAATTTGAGAAACGCTAATTGCCAAGGGGGTAGTAATCGCCCGTAGAGCCAAGCTATCCACCATCGTCTCAGGCAAACCAACTGCTTCGGCAATCCCCATGGAGGTAACGATAGCCATAAGAGCACCGCCAACCACACACAACAATATTTCCGGTAAATATTTGATTATCATCTTACGATGCTTATACATCGGAACAGCTAATGCAACGGTCGCCGGCTGAAGCATCGCACTCAAAAAACGGCCGCCGCTATCATAGCTTTCATAGGAAGTCCCAAAAATCTGTAAAATCACAATCAGTATGATCGGACAAATTAATACCGGAGATAACAGGATATTCGGAATATGACAATAAAGTTTTTTTGCCAATACATAAACAAACAAGGTAACCGCCAGCCACATCAGTACCATATTACTCTTCCTCCCTGTATTGGGCCAGCAAACCGGTCATCAGATGAATAAAAGCTAGCATGATAAGAGTACTGGCCACAATGACGGCGAGCAAACCGAAGGATTGACTCCAGAGTATATCCGAAAAATTAATAATACCCACAACGGAAGGAACAAAAAACAGCAATAACTCCGACACCAATAAAGTCGCCCCTGCTTCAATCCAGGAAAGTGGCAGCCAGCCCAGTTTTAAAAATAAAAATACGATCAAAATACCGACGATACTTCCCGGTATTTTAATCGGAAGTAACAAGGCAAGTTGATTGCCGGCTACACTGACACCACATAGCAATAGCACTTGTAATAACACTTGAAAGTATTTCAAAAGAACCACCTCGAGTATCATTCTATACTAATTCTTAAAAGATGTAAAATTACGAAATACTCTGTATATACCTGCAACTTATAACAAGCAATAAACTATATAAGGTAATGCTAATTCGACAAAAAAGTACTTAATATCGCATTTTTTACTACAATCCCTTAAAAAACAGGACTTGGGTCCTGTGTCCTTTGTGCAAGCTCCCGACCATTGTCTGATTCTCTATTGGTTAAATCTATTTTAAAATGTAAAAAGATGTTATATTTTCTAATGTTATAGCACATTTTGCCTACATTGTTATACATACTGTTGCCATCAGGCATGAGTATTTTAATGGTTTATTATCAATCAGCAAAAAATAATAAAGATTAGTTAAAATAAAAATTTACTTAGAGGGATAATAATATGTTAACTCATTGTTTTGATAGTTCAGGTATGATTCTTGATGATGAATTTAATCGCTTGGTCCGAAAATTTAAAAAATTGATTTACGCCCACGCGCACCGCTACTATCTCCCTGGCGGTGATGTTGACGATCTTTATCAATGGGGTTTATTAGGCTTGTATAAAGCAGTATTACGTTACGAAGAAAATGGAAAATATGATTTTGATGTCATTGCTATTATCAATATAAAAAATATGATGAAATCGGCAATTAAAACAGCCAATCGCAATAAACACAAAGCAGCCAATACAGCTTGCTCACTGTACTACACCGGGGATGACGCCGTACCGGAAAACGGTATTAAGCTGGTAGACAGGCTTGTATTGGAAGAATACGTGGATGACCCCTTGGATTTAGTAACTGATAAAGAAGCGGTATCCAAAATCATGAACTATATTGATACTCATTTATCTTACAATGAACGGACTATTTTTAAACTTTATATTACCGGCTACAAGCAAAGACATATTTCACAAGAACTAAACTTTGATCCTAAAGTTGTCGATAATGCCATTCAACGGGCCAGAAAAAAATTATGCAAGCACTTGCAAGTGTTGCAAAGCCATTCCATATAAATCTGACTCTTACTAAAATAAATAAAAAGGAATGTCCCAAATTACAGACTTTGAGACATTCCCTTTTATTTATTATTTTTTTACGCGCAAATCAAGTAAATGTTCTATCCTTGTATGACACGATATATCGATTTATCTTTATTAGATAACCTACCTCAAATCGTCCTATTTTTCTTTTGCCATTGCTGCAAAAGAAACAAAAAATCTAGGCCTGACACTCCAAAAGGCTTGCCGAAAGAGGCAGCTTCCTAAAATCCGAAACTCGCTTCGCTCAGACAAATACCCAAAAGGCACAGGTGGATTTCTTAACGGAAGCTCCCCCTCCCGGCATCCAGCGGACCGTCTTTTTCCGTAGCGGGCACCGGGAACGGCTCCTTCCTTGACGTATGTGGGCTTAACTACTTCAACTTACCGGCACAACAAAAAAACACCCACTAAGGTGAGTGCTTTTCTCTCAACCAGCAACTATCTATCCTCCCGGGCCGTTTCCAGCCAAGTCTTCCATTTAAATCGGCAGCTACTGACTTATTTCACTTTCGTTACTAAAGAAGATAACTCTTCTGCCAGCCATACACAGGAATGAATCAAAGGTACGTCAGTACCTTCCTTGACGTATGTGGGCTTAACTACTTCAACTATCGGCACAACAAAAAAACACCCACCAAGGTGAGTGCTTTTCTCTCAACCAGCAACTATCTATCCTCCCGAGCCGTTTCCAGCCAAGTCTTCCGTTTAAGCCAGCAGCCACTGGCTTATTTCACTTTCGTTACTAAAGAAGATAACTCTTCTACCAGCCACACACAGGAATGAATCAAAGGTACGTCAGTACCTTCCTTGACGTATGTGAGCTTCTTCAGCTTATCGGCACAACAAAAAACACCCACAAACGTGAGTGCTTTTCTCTCAACCAGCAACTATCTATCCTCCCGGGCCGTTTCCAGCCAAGTTTTCCGTTTAAACCGGCATTCACTAGCTTATTTCACTTTCCTTACTAAACTAAAGAAGATAACTTTCTACCAGCCATACACAGGAATGAATCAAAGGTACGTCAGTACCTTCCTTGACGTATGTGGGCTTCTTCAGCTTATCGGCATAACAAAAAACAC
>NZ_FQZD01000053.1 GCF_900141835.1 Propionispora hippei DSM 15287
TCCGGAGACGTTGAAGTTCTTTTCGCAAGGCGATAAGCTCATTTTCTTCCGCTGGGCGATTGTCCTTCTCTTTGAAGGAGCCGCTGGTTTGGGACTGCTTGATCCAGCGATCTAACGCAGATGCGGTGAGCTCATATTCTGCCACTATCACGGCTCTAGGTTTTCCGTTTTCATAGAGTTGAACCATCTGGCTTTTGAATTCGCTTGTAAATGTACGACGGGCTTGTTTGGACATGGTAGAGATCCACTCCTTAACTTGATAAGTTTATTCTACATGCCCTTATTTTTTCTGTCCAACTTAGTGTAGCCGATCCATCTTAAGGTTTACGAAAGCAGCCCATGTGACTTTATCTATTAGTTTGGAAATAGGAGGAGGCATTTTAAAATACAGGGTTTTCCCTCTCCCGCTTCGTAACAAATAGTGATTCAGTGTATACCAGTCTAATTTCTAGTGACCCTTTAATGTTGATAGCATTCACAGTCATTGTACCCCATCTTCAGCAATGTAATTCAGTACCTTTGATTGATCAGCCATGACCGCAGCCAAAAATCCGACAATTGTCTTGTGAGCAAAAACATTACAACAACGGTAACTCCTAAGCTATAATGGTCAAAAAGAAGTTGCATTATAAATAATCCATACACTTTTAGAGGGCAAGAATAGGAGATAAGCTCCATCATTCTCTTCTTTATAGTTTTCACTAAAAACCATGAAAAATTGACGAGCCAGTTAGCAGCAGAGAAGTTGTGGGGAATAAACCTATAAAATTAGCGCATACAACTTAATTGTATGCGCTAATTTTAAACAGCATATGGCTTATTTCCAGGAAATAACAGATTCCCTAGCAGCCTTATTTAGTAGGAGTATTTTTTGAGTTCTTCCCGTCAACTGAACGATTTTGCTTCCGTATGTTTTAGTGTTTTCCTCCTAGATAATATTCTACCCACATAATTACTTCAGATAACGAAGGGTGTGGGGTCATTGTCTCGCCTATACTTTTCACGGAGTGCGGATCTAAATAGCGAGTCATCCTGGAGGCGCGCAGTTCCTTTACCGCCTTAGATGCAATATGTTCATTGATCGGTGTAAGTTTAGTTTCACCGGCATTCATAAGATTAATAAATGGTTGAAGTAGAATGGACGCTTGCGGCCCGATTAAATGGATTCCTAGAATAGCGTTTGTTTTTTTATCGACCACAATTTTAACAAATCCATCATGCTCGTCTCCTGGATCAAATCCAAGGGCAAATCCTTTGGCGGTCGAAGAATAGTGATGCTTGGCAGTTACTATCTCATAGCCTAACTGAATGGCCTGCTGCTCTGTCAATCCCACGTGAGCAACTTCAGGATGCGTGAAAGTTACAACGGGTACCAAATCATAACGAGCCCAACGCCAGTCTTGTTGTTTGTGCTCGCCAAACAAGTTGTAAGCGACTATCTCAGCTTCATAATTTGCTTTATGTCGAAATGGCGCTTCACCATTTACATCACCAAACGCCCAGATACCATCAACATTTGTCTCCAAGAACTCATTCGTATGAATCCACCCTCGGCTATCGGTTATGATGCTTGTATTTTCCAAATGTAAAAGCTCCGTGTTTGGGCGTATTCCCGATGCGAGCAAAATTTCTTCTGCTCGGACTTCGCAAGTTTCACTAGTTATTTTGTCAGAAAAGGTTAGAACTTTTTCACCGTTTTCTAACCTTACAGCAATTGGTAGTTGATTTAACAATACGTTAATACCAAGCCTACGAAGATCCTTTAAGATTTGGGCAGAGATTTCTTCATCTTCCTTAATTAAGAGACGAGTATTGCGCTGTACCAAAGTAACCTGCGTACCTGCAGCAGCAAATACATGAGCAAACTCGGTCCCAATAGGACCACCGCCAAGAATGACTAAACTTTTATATGGTTTTTTAGGATACTTATCACCAAATAGCGTTTCAGAGGTTACATAACCAGCCTCTTCCAAGCCATCAAATGAAGTTACATTCGTTCGCGACCCAACGGCAATGAAAATTTTGTTGGCTGTAAACTCTTCTGATAGGGTACCATCCTTTAACGCTACCTGTAATACCTTTTCTCTTGTAAAATAACCCGTTCCCTGATAGACATCCAGATTTTCCATTGCCTTAAAATAGGCTAAAACATCATTGCTTTCCCCTATTTTCTGCCATACGCGCCGGGAAACTGTCTCCCAGTTCATGCTTGCCGGGGCTACGTCGACACCAATCTTCGACAAGCCATCGATTTCTCTAATATAGTCTGCAGCCGTAACCATTACCTTAGTAGGAATACAGCCGCGAGTTAAGCACGTCCCCCCAAATCGTCCTTTTTCTATCATAGCGCATTTTAATCCTTGCTCAAGGGCTGCATCTAAGACAATATTGGCAGAACCTGATCCGATTACTATAACATCGTACTGATTCATTCCATTTACTCCTCTTCCATTCAGATTTCTTAGTTATAAATACGCTACACGATACTATAGGGTGCATTTTCTGGAAGCACCTGCATCTATAGCTTGTTTAAAGCCTCAAAATTTTTTTGGAATTATTGAAATAAATACAACGATATTCCAAAATTTTCGGTTACTAGCGCCAAACAAGTTTTATCCGATTTTTACAGCATGGAACACACTCAGGGTTAGCCGCGGGATGTTCAAAACGACATGTTGATCAGTCTTAAAGCATTATTCACCTTTTCCGTTATGTCCACCCACATAATCCGCCCTTTCAAGGAAGGTTCCACCAGCCATCGGCCTCGCATATAAGATCGCTTTTCATCTACTAACTATCAATGTAAAAAAGCAATTTATTAGACTTGTATTTTGAGGAAATAACGCCGACTAAGATGATTATCAAACCACTCTAGTCGGCGTTTTCCCTTCACACTCATCTTCATACCCGACGTTCTTTGCAACTAGGACTTCTTGTCTCCGGGTAAAATAGCCATGAATTATTTCTCCAGTTATTATATATATAGTCACGGTGTGCTCAAAAGGCCGGTCAAAGGAATATTTCAATTTCTCAGTGAAATAATAAAAGAAAATAGGCAGTCGGTTACTTCCATCTTGGCATAATGTCTGTGAAAAGCCCAACATTACTGCTCAAAGCCGTAGATACTAAATCTGTAAGGGAGGTCTTAAACTGAAAAAAATAAAAATGCTGACCAGGTCCGCTATGCCCTTTCCAACTATCCTTGTAGGCGCGGATGTTAGCGGCAGACCCAATTACTGTACAGTTGGCGCTTGCGGGGTAGTGAATTTGGAGCCGATGCTGTATGTTTCTTTAAAAGAAACGCATTATACAACCGCCGGTATTAAGGCGAGCGGCTTTTTCAGCGTAAATCTGCCCTCGCCGGACTTGGCTGAGAAAACTGATTTCTGTGGTGTGGTATCAGGAAAAACAACAGATAAATCGAAACTGTTCACCCCGTTTTACGATGAGGCAGGCAGAGCGCCGATGATACAAGAATGCCCAATCAATATACTTTGCAAGGTAACCCAAACGATTACTTTATCGGGATTCTTGATGTTTCTGGGCGAAATAGTAGCTGTTTATGCAAATGAAAAAGGCTTAACGGACGGGCAGATCGATCCTATAAAAATAAATCCAATGATTATGATGTATCCCTCATATTTTGAATTAGGCAAGGTTGTCGGCACGGTGTTCAAGGATGGCACAGCGTACAAAAAATCACTGGACATTTGACACACTAGGTACTTGCTCTCCCCGGCAAATGGCAAATCATATTCTTCTAGCGTTACTGGAATACCGCTATATCCATTTACCATTTTTGGAAAAAGCTAATCGAATGCTCTTTTAAAAAAATTAGGAGGCTGACTATGAGTGTGTTCGATAAATTTATCCAGAAAGAACTGATAAAAACGAAAATGAAATCTTTTTCGTGATATAACCAGTAGATTTCTATAAATCATCTTCTTCCGCCGATTCGGGCGGATTTTTTTGTTAATACGTATGAGATTAGCGTGACCACAATGCTTGCATACTACGAGGAAATTAACCCCATTATATTAGGCTGCCATTTGCGGTTTGATAGCCGCAAAATACTTTAAACCTCCATGCTGAAGTTCTTAATCCCTGCACTTTTCGCCACTTCTCTAAATTCATTCATTTTATTTTCAGTATGCATTCTCGGATTTTCTGCAAAGCAGTATTCCATTTCCATTAAGCTATATTTTGCCTGCGCTAAAGGGTTATAGTTCAACAGTTCATATTTTACCTCAGGATAAATATTGGCAATAAATTTTGCTATAGAAAAAACATTTTCTTTCCCGGCTGTCATAGTTGGAATAAGTGGTGTTCTAATAATTACTTGATCCCTTTTGTTCGACATTAGAAGGAATCTTATATTGTCTTTAATCTTGTCATTTGTCACTTTAGTTAATTCTTTGTGTTTTTGGCTATCAAATACTTTAAAATCAGCATAGATTGTATCTAAATAGCGGAGCGCCTTTTCAACTACCCTCTGATCTGCATACAGCGAAGTCTCTATCGCAGTGTGAACCCCCGCTTCGTGAAATGCTTTCAACAATGCAATTGCAAAATCTTCTTGCAAAAGCGGTTCTCCTCCCGATAAGGTTATCCCTCCGCCATGCCGGAAAAAAGCTGCATCCTTTAAGCCCACTTCTACTAATTCTTCTACCGTATATGATTTGCAATCCATGGTTAAACAGGCCGCCGGACAAGCATCAATTGGAGCTTCCCATTCATCTGTAGCCGTTCTGTCAATATGCAGCCTGCCCCCTTTTAAGGTAATGGAATTGCCTTTACATACTTGGGTACAGGTTCCACAATGTATACACTGATTTTTCAAATACATAAGCCGTGGCTTTAGCGAAAGGCCTTCCGGATTATGACACCAAACACACCGCAATGGACATCCTTTTAAAAACAAAGTTGTTCGAATCCCGGCACCGTCGTGGGTAGAAAACCTTCGAATATCAAATAGATTGCCCTTTATTTTTTTTATATCATAAGTCTCCATAACTTGTTCTGGCAATAATTTCATTCTGTAATTCACCTGCCAGTTCCGTAAAGTAAGCAGTATATCCTGCCACTCTCACAGTTAAACTTCTATATTTTTCAGGATCTCTTTGTGCTGCAAGTAAATCTTCTTTTCTTAGTACATTAAATTGGATATGTGGTATCTCCAAATCTACAAAGGCTCTCAAAAACTTTGTAAATTTATCAATATTAGTTTCCGTTTTAAAGAATTCCGGTAAAAATTTCATATTCAACAGTCCTCCATTGGTAGTTAAATGATTATCCAATAAAGAAACAGATTTTAATACAGCTGTTGGTCCGGCAATATCTCTTCCATATACAGGAGACATGCCACCATCGGCTAACGGAGTTGTTGCATATCTTCCATCTGCTGAGGCTCCCACATTTTCACCCATCGGTACATGAGCGGAGACGGTATACATTCCCGTATGATATCTTCCCCCCCGATAATTGGTATAATGACTTAACTTTTCACTAAAAAATTCGGCCCATTTTGCACCAAGCTCATCAACGTAAGCAATGTCATTACCATACTTCGGTGCACGTTTAAGCAACATGGTGCGAATAACCTCATAACCTTCAAAATTGCATTGTAAGGCATTTAATAACTCTTCTTTTAAAATTCGTTTTTCTTCATATACTAAAAGTTTAATGGCTGCCAGACTATCGGCTAAATTAGCAATTTGAATCATTTGAATACCAGATAAGTTATACACCGCTCCCCCTGCAGTCACATCCATGCCTTTCTCTAAGCAGTTATCAATAACTGCCGATAAAAAAGGCGAAGGGAGAATATCGATATGCGCTTTTTCCACTTGCTCACAAGCCGGAATCATTTTTTCTATGAAATAGTTTATGTTTTTAGCAAAAGCATCTTCCAAGTCTTCAAAAGTATTATAGTCCATTAGCTTCCCAAAATCAGGGCCAATATCTTTTCCATTTAACAGACATTTCCCATTGTTTAAAGTTAATTCCAAAACCTTATTTAAATTAAACATGGCAGCATCGCTCCACCCAAGGTTATTGCCTTGGGTAGTAAGCTCAACGCAACCTACAATAGCATAATCTCTGGCATCTTTTTCGGACACGCCCAGATTCATCATGGAAGAAATAATGGCTTCATCGTTAAAGAACTGCGGCATTCCACTACCTTTAGCAACTACTTTTATTGCTTCTTTTAATAAAAGTTCATTAGTTCCCTTATGGAGCCTTACCGACAGGTTGGGTTGTGGCAGACCCAGATGTTCCTGAGCTTTTAGAAATAGAAAAGATAGTTCATTGGAAAAGTCGTTACCGTTTTCATCTTGGCCGCCAATTGCAATATTAAAACCAATGGGAAATCCTGCAAAATATTTAGCGCTATGGGAATTTCTCAGATAAACAATTTGATTAAATTTTAACCAAATGCATTCTATGATTTCTAATGCCGTCTGTTTATCAATTTTACCGCTTTCTATATCTTTTTTGTAATACGGATATAAAAAACTATCCATTCTTCCCGGGGAAAAAGAAGATGCATTAGATTCCATATGAAGGATTACAAATAGGAACCAAATCGATTGAACCGCCTCATGAAAGGAACCAGGCGGTTTCATACTTAGATTTTTACAAATAACCGCAACCTCAAGCATATTCGCTTTATCAGCAGCATCAATCTCCTGCTTTGCCTTTTCTACCAGAAGGTCATGATATCGCATAATAAATGCTTGAGCACCTTCCATTACTAAAATGACACTTTGATAAAAATCATATTGCTTTCCGGTTGCATTTTCTAATTTTGCAATAGCTTGTTGCTTTAATTCCCCCGGCCCGTATTGTAACCATTTTGTGCAGCTGGGACAAATATGCCCTTGTGCATGATCCTTTTGATTGATTTTTACTACCTTGGCGATCTCATCAATTTCCTGCCCATATCGGGTCTTAATCACATCTTCTAATGACTTACCCTTAAAATATGGTCTAATTATTTTTTTAAAACTGCTAATATCCGCCTTGCGTACATTGAATTTATCTTGTGGCCTGCTTGGAAGGATTTCAAATTCGCGATCAATCCATGAACCTCCGCTCTCCGGAAATACGACTCCATGCCTTACCCCGATTGTACGATTCCCTACAATCCTCTCCTCTGGTTCTACTGCAATAGCCAACTGCAACAATGCATTTTTCAATGCGAGTGCCCGTTTGATGATTACTGGTTTCTCCTCATTTTCTTCATATGTCTTTTTAATAAGTAAGGCTTGCTCAATGGATACAAACCTTGGTTGAGCCATCATTTTTTCCTTTAGAATGCTGACCCGTTTTGTCTGGATTAAGTCTTCCATAGCTAGCCTCCTTGATTTATAATTATTTCCTATTATCTCTTATTGCTTATCTGATTATAGTAGAAATCTATGCATCTTCGCATCAACCTATCGCTGCTTCAAATGCAGCCTTAGCATGCATAAACGTTGTATCGAATAACGGAATTGGCGAGTCTTTTTGTTTAACAAGCAAGCTAATCTCAGTACATCCGAGTATAATTCCCTGCGCTCCTCTTTCTGCAAGTTTATTCATAACTTCTTTATAGTATTTTTTTGATTCGTTGTTAATCGTCCCCATGCAAAGTTCATAATAAATAATATTACTTATTTTCTGGCGGTCAGTTTGTTCAGGAATTAATACCTCCAATCCAAATTTTTCGCGAAGCCGTCCAATATAGAATTCTTGCTCCATAGTAAAAACAGTTCCGAGGAACCCAACCTGTTTTATATGGTTGTTTACTAGACACTTACCTGTTTCGTCAGCAATATGGAGAAACGGAACGGAGATAGTACTCTGTATATCCTTTGCCACTTTATGCATTGTATTTGTACAAAGGAGAATAATGTCGCTTCCCGCCACCTCCAACGACTTCGCGGCATTAGCTAAAATAAATCCTATCCGCTCCCAGTCACCTTTGTCCTGCAGTTCCAGTATCTCAGCCAAATCAACACTAAACACAATGCATTTAGCCTGAGAAAAACCTCCCTTTTTCTCTTTTGCAAACCTATTAAGCAAGCGATAATATTCTGCCGTTGACTCCCAGCTCAAACCACCAATTAGACCAATTGTTTTCATTTGAACTCCTCCCCGCTCCTTCTTAGTGATTATTATTATAACTACTATCAGTTCCGGAAAAAGAAACGGTTCATTATTTATTTGAACCGTTCACCAGTGATTACATGAGTTAAATCAGCATCATTTCTCCATAGTGCATCCAGCTTGTCGGCGCCGAATTCTCTGGTTACCTCTTCGATCATTATGTCATGCCGGATATACTCCGTGGCAATCAGTACCAACGCGGGATCAGTCGTCTTAACCCCCCAGGGTACTACTGTTTCCATAAAGTTTGCGATAATCACTTCATGTTGGTCTCGCACTATTGTTGTCAAACACCCCCCCAGTCTTTTGCTAACCACACTTGGAGGCATGTAGTTATGGTGAAATGTTCTACCTACTGTTTGCCCTTCGCCGCCAAAAAGTACTGAAAATACGCGAATCCCACGTTCGATTGCCTTCTGTATATGAGGCTTTATTAGTGGTAACTGAGATTCCCATACCGAGATCCAAGCCTCTTTCTCAGTCTGATTAATCAGATGAATAATCTCATTTAATACAGACTCACGGCCACTGATATGGGCAATGACATTTAACTCGTTTGGACCTTTAAGGGTTCCCAATGTGTTTTCTACGTATTTCAATGTTTCATCCATATCATGCCGCAACCGGCCAACCATTTCTTTAACGGAAAGAGGTTCATACTTTACCGGATCACTCGGAACGATGAGTATTGCCCCCCGCTCAGTCAATTTTCCGAGTACTTCATAAATCATTGAACGAGGTACACCGGAACGTTTGCTTATTTCGTAGCCTGTAATTGGAGACGCCTGCAGCAAAGCGACATATGCCTTACATTCATATTTTGAGAACCCCAGCTTTTGAAGCTCATCATAAATTCGTTCGATTTACACCACGCTCCTCATAGTCGTTATGACAATAACTACTATAAATGTTATCAACTGAAATTAGTCTTGTCAATAGAAATAATGATATTAAAAAAAATATACTCCAAAGGCTTGCTATCCCATTTTTTGCAATTACTCACTCTCTCTTTTGCCCTGTGACAGGCCTTTCCTCAAAGGTAATTGTTGGAATGGTGGCAACCAAGCCCTTCCGTACATACATAAAGGCAGGAACCGATATTTTACCGGATTCCCGCCTTTACTGATGTGAGTATAAGTAATTCTATGCATTTTTTATTTATGAAGTTCTTGAGCTTTGCATAAAATATCAGAGCTAATTTATGTCATTCACTTTTCCCTTTATGTCCACCTACATAATCCGCCCGTTCAAGGAAAGTTCCACCAGACATCGACCCAGCATAAAAAATCGTTTTTTTGCCAAATCGCTTTCTTAGGTCATCTACTACTCCATCTATGGCATGGTTCTTTCCTTCTTCTCTTTCAAAAAACAGTTCCAACTGCTCATAGCTTTGTGGCACGATTTTCCCAGCAGTAATATTTACCGATCGTACCGCTTCACCTCGCCACCGTTTAATAAACTCCTGGCGTGTCGCTTCGCTAATGATATCTGTTGAGTGTGCCGGGCGAATTAGCTTAATTCGTGCAGTAAAACCCATGTCAAGATTCCTATCCGAGTATCCTATACCCAGAAATACCTCTTGGCATTTTTCCCGGTGCTTACGCAGCCTAGCGCATACATCGCCCACCATTTCCTTGATGATCATTAGAATTTCTGCTTTTACGTAATAATCCCGCATTAATATCTGGTTTTTACTATAGGATTTACTTTTTGGCCGTTCCTTCTGGCTAATGATGCTGGCATCCAAGCCCCAGGCATGGTAATATAGCTGCAATCCCATTACGCCTAGAGTCTTTTGCAACCACACTGGATTAGCGTGAGCCAGCCCCTCAATCGTATAAATACCCATTCGTTTGAGTTTCCCATCATATCCTCTGGATATGCCCCAAAACGCAGTCAGTGGCTGTATTTTCCATACTGTTTCCGGTACCATCTCATACGTCCATTTTGCAATCCACGGAGGACGCTTTTTAGCTTCATTATCCAGTGCCAGTTTTGCCAACAGCGGATTATCGCCAATACCTACAGTCACAATAAGACCCAATTCATCCTTCACCGTTTTTAAGATGGCCTCCGCAATCGCCTCTGCGGGTCCAAACAAATGGTGCGATGCGGTAACATCCAACATGGACTCATCAATGCTATAAACGTGTAAATCTTCATCTGTTACAAACCGGCGGAATATATTCTGGATTGTCTGATTCACGTTGATATATAACGCCATATTGGGTTCTACTACCATAATCGGGGAATGCTTGGGAATTTCAAAGAGTCGATTTCCGGTCTTGATATTATATTCCGATTTAACCCTCGGACTGCTGGCCAGCACGACCGCACCGGCTCTCCTCAAATCCGATACTACAGCAATATAGGCTTCTAGAGGGTCAAGCCCCCGCCGAACCGCCTCTACGGACGCAAAAAATGATTTTACATCGATGCATAATACACTTCTTCGGGGAAAATGAGAAAAATCAACTATCCCCATCGCTTTTTCCTTCTTGCGCTTTCATCTGTTCGTTATGCTCAGACAGTAGCATTCCCGCCCACTTGATCATACATCGGTCGAAGTAAACGATCCGAGCCATCTGCTGATAAATAGGGATACTCAGTAAATCTATTGTATGTTCGCTCATCACTATCCGCCTCCATTTACATAATACCAGAACGTATGTTCTGTGTAAATATCAGCACCCCTGGTAATTTATTCTAATTTTAATGGAAATAAAATCGGCTGAGATGGTCATCAAAACCACTCCAACCTGTTTTTTTCACACAAAGCTAATTATCCTAGGTAAGCAATAAGTAAGAAAGAAAAAAGGCAACACTGCTCCCCCCTGTGCATAACACCATAAAAAAATAATTTCCCCGGCGCTTCTGATACCTTTTCTCACATTTACTGTTGCACCTCCAGTAGGTTCCATTCCTTCTTTAAAATAGCGTATTCAAACGTATTTTCGTACTTCGGAGTTCCATCCGGGTTTTGTATGAAAGCGATAAACTCTATAAAGTATGCTTCTCTACGCATACCGAGCCGCTCACAAAGTTTTTGTGAACGAACATTATAATCTTCTACATAGGCATAAATTCGTCTGGCATTCTTATCATTAAACAGGAATTTAAGAAATGCTCTTGCTGCTTCGCTTGCATATCCTTTTCCTTCGTATTTTTCGTTAAACTGCCAACCAACGCTGTAAGTATCCGGTTCATCTTTTGTTGCAAATAAATTCCCGATAACTGTATCAGTTTCCTTCAAACAAACCGCGAACTGTGTTTCATCTTTACTTCGTAGCATAACATTGGCAACGGCATCTTCAAATGTATTAAGCTTTTCATTAAAAAAGCAATTTACACGTGGATGGGAGAGATAATCCCATAATCCAGCAGCGTCATGCTCTTTAAATTTTCTTATAATTAATCTTTCTGTTTCAATTCTCATCAAATGAATACCGCCTTTTGTCAGATTAAACGCCGATTTCAGGATAAGTTCTTTAATTAACTAGTTTATTGTACCGGATAAGGCGTTGATTTATCGAATGTCGATGTTGAAATAAATATGTGTACTGCATTTTTCTTAACTTAATGACCCTTGTCCAAAGCTCTTGAACCCAGTCCTCGCCTTTATTCAAGGGCTTTGTTTAATTTCAGCTTAAGCATAGCACTCCCTGCGGTCATCTGGTACGCCGCGAAGCCGGCCAGCCATATCGCAGTAACGGTAATACCATGCTGTGATAATGTCATCCTGCCGGGGGAACGGCTTTATTTTGGGTGTCGGTAATGTGTACCGTTTACCGGTTCCTGAAAATTGGCTGGCCCGGCAGCTTGCCTCGCTCCGGAGGAACGGCGTGCTTTCCAGTCGCAGATAAGCGAATAAACGACTGGCACGACTACCAGGGTAAGTAATGTGGAGGTAATCAGGCCGCCAATGATGACATGAGCCATGGGTGCACGGGCCTCAGCGCCAGGACCGATGGACAAAGCAATAGGAAGCATTCCGAAAATCATGGCCACACTGGTCATCAAGATGGGGCGCAACCGGATGCGGGCAGCAACTACCAGGGCGTCATTGCAAGGAATAGCTTCCTGCATGCGTTGTTTGGCAAAGTCGATCAGGAGAATGGCGTTTTTGGTGACAAGGCCCATCAGCATCATGATACCAATGAGTGAAATCAGACTGAGGTCGCTGCCGGCCAAAAACAAACCAAACAGTGCGCCGATAACGGCTAATGGCAAAGAAAGCATAATGGCAAACGGTTCGCTGTAGCTTTCAAACTGCGCTGCCAGAATCATGAAGATGAAAGCGATTGCCAGGCCCAGGGCAACGCCCATGCTGGAAAAGGAATCGTCCATGTCCTCTGACTGGCCTGCGGCATCTGTCTGGTAACCTACCGGCATAGGGATATCTTCGACACTCGGGTAAAATCGATTATTGAAGTCGCCCAAAGTCGTCTTCTCCAGGTTGGCGGTCAGACGGATTTCCTTTTGCCGGTCAAAGCGGCCAATTTCCGCCGGACTTGTCGTATAGTGCCACTCTGTCACCTGGGGCAGAGGGATCAGCAATTTCTGCCCGTCGGTTTTTGTTTTTTCGCTGGGTACATAAATATTAGTCAGGCTTTCGGGACGGCTGCGGTCCATTGACGCCAGGCGCGCGCGAATATCGACGCGCTCATCACTGTCACTGTATTTGCCGATAACCGTCCCGTTCAGCAGGGTCTGAAGGGTGTTGCCGATGGTGGTGGTCGAAACGGCCAAATCATTAGCCTGCTCTTGTTTGATCGTAATATTCAGATTCGGCATGCCGGGACGATAAGTGGAAACAATATCTTGCACGCCGGGAATGGCTTCCATTTTTCTTTGCATCTGCTCGGCGATTTCTCCCAATGTCTCCATAGAATCGCCTGTTATGGAGACAGTAACGGGTTTACTGTCTCCTTGCTCAATATCGACCCGGACGCCGGGAAGGCGGTTAAGTTTGCTGCGCACTTCGCTGATCACATCGGCTTGCGTCCGCTGGCGTTCTTTTTTCGGCACTAGTGTGATAAACAGGACTTGGTCTCGGGAGGATGAGGTGCTGTAAATGTGCTGGATTTCGGGCAACGACCGGATTTCCTGAAGCATTTTTCGGGTGCTGTAATCCAACGCTTCCACAGTCGGTCCAGCCTGGGTTTTTACTTTAACGGTAAACTGTGACTGGTCAGTATTGGGAATAAAGGAGGAGCCCAGGTATGGAAACAGCAACAGGCTAAGCACAAATAAGGCCAGTGAGGCAATCAGTACTTTGGAACGATGCTTATGAAGCAGCTTTCTCAGTAACTCAGCGTAGACATCCGCTAATCGGTCAAACCAGCAATTCCATTTAGACCACCACTGTCCCAAACGACCTGATGTGTGGTGCTGGCCTACCGGTAGATACAAGGCCGCCATCATCGGTGTCAGGGTGAATGCAATGAAAAGGGACACCAGTACGGCAAAAGCAATGGTCAGCCCGAATTCCTTAAAAAACTGACCGACTACACCGGACATAAAGCCGACAGGGACAAACACGGCAACGACGGTGAAGGTAGTGGCCATAACCGCCAGGGCGATTTCCCTGGTCCCTTCCGCGGCGGCCTCTATAGCCGGCTTGCCCATTTGCCGGTGGCGGATAATATTTTCAATGACGACGATGGCGTCGTCGATTAAGAGGCCGACCGACAGCGACAAGCCTAGGAGCGACATGCTGTTGATGGAGAAATTGGCTAGCTTCATAAAAAAGAAGGTCGCCACAATGGAGGCGGGAATGGTCAGTGCGCTGATGACGGTGCTGCGCCAGTCGCCTAGAAACCACAGCACAATAATGACGGCAAAGAAACCGCCGATAATGAGGTCGTACCATACTTCATGAATAGAATCCTCCACTCGCTGAGCATCGTCGCGGACCAGATGTAAGGTAATGCCCGGCGGCAGGGTTTGCCGGATTTTTTCCAGCTCGGCTTTCACTTGCTTGGCGACGTTTACGGCATTGGCACCGGATTGCTTGCCGATTTCCAGGCTTATGGCCTGCTGGTCATCATAACGGGCGATGGCATCAAGGTCCTTGATGGTATCTTGGACGGTGCCAATTTGCCGGTAATAGACCTGTGCGCCGTTCCTGATGCCGATGACGACGGAGAGAAAATCCTCCGGAACTATGAAATTGCCGGCGGTGCGTACCGAAAGTTCCTGACTGGGTTCCGTCAGCTTGCCGGCCGGAATGTCTTGATTTTCCTGCTGCAGGCGCTGGGAGATTTCCGGTACAGAAAAACCTAGGGCAGCCACTTTGTCCCGGTCCAACAGTAACTGGATTTCACGTTTTTGCAAACCGGATATTTGGAGCTGGCCGACACCGCCAATTTTTTGTAGACGCGGTTTAAGCACGTCCTCAACCAGAATGCTCAATTCGCGTAGACTCGCTGTTTCACTGGTGAGTGCAACGGTAATGACGGGAGCCGCTTTCATATCGAAACGAGCGATGACCGGCTCTTTGATGTTGTCTGGCAGCTCGCTGCGAATGGCGCTGACCTTATCCCGGACATCCTGGGTAGCCATGGCCGGGTCGACATCCAGATTGAACTCAACGCCGATTTCCGCTTCACCTTCGCGGGAGATAGAGTAAATGTGCTTTACCCCTTTGGCTTCGCCGACCGCTTCTTCCACCTTCTTAGTCACTTGCGTGTCAATTTGTTCCGGCTGCGCACCTTCGTACATAATACTGACCGATACATAAGGGAAGGATACATCCGGCATTTCATCTACACTCATGCGAAAATAGCTGACAATACCCAATAAGATAAGGGCCAGAAGGCTAACGGTGGCAAAAACAGGGCGTTTGATGCTGATCTCCGGTAAACTCATGGATTGTTGCCCCCTTCGGTCAGCAAGGCATCCCCGTCTTTAATCTTGTCCAGGTTGTCAATGACCACAGACATGCCTGGCTTAAGTCCTGTTTTGACTTCCAGCAGGTCGCCGATCAAAGCGCCGGTTGTAATCAGTGTTTTTTCCGCTTGGCCGTTTACGGCCACATAGACATAATGGAGGCCCTTTTGAACCATGATCGCTGTTCGCGGCACCGCCAGAACAGCCTGCGGCTCGCCCGTTGCTAAAGTCGCGCGGGCAAACATGCCGGGCTTTAGCAGTTGTCCGGAATTATCGACTTTGATTTTCACCCGGAACATCCGGCTTTCGCTGCCGGCCACCGGATTGATGACCGCCACCGCTCCTTCAAATAACCGGGCAGGATAGGCGTCCACCGCAACGGTTGCGCCAGCCCCCGGTTTTGCTGCGGCAATATCTTCTTGCCCGACATTGACAACAACATAAACCCGGTCGATTTGCTCCACGGTCATTAACGCTGTACCCGGCGAAACAACCTGGCCGATGGTAGCCGCCTTATTAGCAACTACGCCGGCTACCGGACTCAGGATGCTGCCATCGGTGATCTGCTTCTGGGCATTATCCAGATTGGCGTACGCATTGTCAACCTCAGTGCGGTTGGTAATCATTCGGGCCTGGGCACTTTCCAGTTGTTGTTTGGTAACAGCATTTTTCGCAAACAGGCTATCATAGCGTTGATAATCGGCCCGGGCGGTATTGAAATTGGCTTCCGCCTGCCGGACGTTGTTCTGGGCGATACGCACGGCATTCGCCAGTTCTATGGTATCTAATGTCAGGAGCGCCGCGCCTTCGGGGACGGCCTGTCCATCTTCGACGAGCACCCGGTCAATTTTACCGGCAAAACGACTGCTGATGATAGCGGAGGTTAATCCTTCCACCGTACCGCTCAACTGAAGAGTGTTGGGCTTGGGTATTCGCCTTACAGCGACAATGGTGACAGCCATGGGACGGATGCTTAAGCTGGCCTGCTGCTGCGCATTGTAAATCCGCCAAACGGCAGTGCTGGCCAGCATTGCTACGATCAGTGTGAGCATTACAGTTCTGGTGCGCGGTTTTTTTTTGAACATGGGTATCCTCCTCCGTAATGGTGCCCGTCGCCTGTGCTAAATTAGGGCGTATTGGTTGTAGTCACAGGCTATTAGTGAAAACTGCCTGTGGTGATAGGTAATGCCTAAAATTCAAAGAGTATTATCATTTAGAGTGTGCCTTGAGTAATATGTAGCACGGTAATAGCCTTTCCCAGGTGAGGTTGATAAAAGATCCACCCCGGCCAGGCAGCAATTTTCGCACAGCTGGTACTCAAATATTTCATCGAAATAATATAAAGTGAAAAAGGTTGGATTGAAGCGCTGTCCACTACTGAACTGGGTCAGTTGAAAAGAAAAAAAAAGGCTGGGTAACAAAACACAAACTGTTTATCTACTGAATCAGGTCAGGTAAAAGGTAAAAAGACTATGGCGACGAGTACTGTGTCAGGCCCCGCACGGCATTTTCGGTCAGGATCGCTTTTTTTCAGTCTGCAGGATGTGAGTTTGATAAGCAGTGTGTAAATTAGCGACAACCTGATTCCAGGCATGAGCAAGGCTGGAGGGCACGCTAGTCAAACGCCGCTTAATTTCGGAGCCGCTAATTGACAGTCCTTGTGAGAAGGCCGGATTATTCTCCGACATTCCTGGTGCAGATCCGTTATATTTCAAACAAGGCATTCCAAGCAGGAGAAAAACTACGCCGCCTAAAATCAAGAATTTAATCTTTTTCATAATTTTTTCCTTTCTGCATAATGGTTTATCGACTTGCCGGTTGCGGGGTAAAAAGAACTGCATCATTTCCAAGCAATTCCTGCGGCCATGCAACGGATAATTGGAGAGCTCCTTCCTCGGTCCCCAGGATTCGTTCCAAGACGGCTTCGGCAACTTTTATCTTATTGCGAAGTATATCGGAAGGCTCCCGGAGATATAGAGCGTCCCACAAACATTCCAACGCACTCCAGAAAAAGGCAAGGGTTTCGTTTATACAGGTCACCTGCATGGTGCCTTCCTGATTTCCCTGCCTAATCAGGTCGACCAAGAGTGGATTAAAGACGTTTTTCGTCTCGCGCTGCCAGATTTGATAAAGCAAGTTGAATTGGTTTTCCTCACATAATTTTTCGAAAAGAACATCAAGCTGACTAGGAAGAGTCATCTGCAAAATAAAAGCCTGCAGTGTGCCTAACGCAGTGTCCCGGCGGCCCTTCAACCGGAAGGAAACAGCCAGTTCGGTGTCCCAACGGTTACATATGGCTTCCAGAATGGCTTCTTTGGTAGGAAAGTAGTAATAGAAAGTTCCTTTCGCTACACCGGCCCTTTTGACAATATCGATGATCATGGTTTGTTCGTAGCCGGCGGAGCAAAACAGCTCAAAGGCCGCATCGATCAACTCGGTCCGCCGGACTTCGGGATCTTTTCTTATTCTAGCGATAAACGGCACCCCCTAACTAATAAAACTGCATCATCTATTTATTCCATGAATAAGCTGCAATTATACTGACCTAAGTCAGTATAATTGTATAAGCAATGATAACCTTTGTCAACAAAAAGTGATCTTAGCCATATGGACGTTAAGTAAGACTAGAACGCTCGATTCTAACAAAAGTCTGATACCCATGCCGGCGGAAGCCCAAACTTTCTTCGAAAATGCAGGGATAACGCCTTTTCAAATATCTCAGATAAACTTGCCGCCAACCTTTTTAAAAGTAGACGCAGAAGATTTAGAGTCTTATTTCTTACGAATAATTGGCATGGACGGAGGTAACCCATCATGAAACACCTACGGGAAAATACCCGCAAAGCTACGCGGGATAAAATCAGCAACATGTTGACAGTCATGCAGGTTGAAGGGTTAAAGATGTTTCGGTCCAACATTTTTGGGATCACCATCATGGCTGCTATCTTGCTGCCACTACTGCTCGGCCTCTATACCTTTATCCTTAAAAACCCGGAAATCGCCTTGAATATGGGCCTGCTTGCCAGGGGAGGACAACTGAAAGGCACCGTAGACTGGCCTATTTATTTTTCCCTGCTGACCCAAATGATAAGCGGTATGTCTATCCTGATGTTTGGCTTTGTGGCAAGCTGGCTCTTCGGCCGGGAATATTCCGATCGAACCATCAAAGATTTACTGGCTCTTCCAGTTTCCCGTTTCGCCATAGTAACAGCCAAATTCATTGTAGCGGCTTTATGGGGCCTGCTGCTTTTCAGTATTGCCTTTTTCCTGGCCTTGTTGATCGGTAATGCAATCCAGCTTGACGGTTGGTCTACAGGCTATATGCTGCAGGCTTTATCCATTTTGAGCGGCACTGCTATACTTGTTCTTTTGGTAAGCACGCCCGTTGCCTTCTGGCAAGTTACACGCGAGGATATTGGGCTCCCATTGCCTTCGTTTTCTTATCTATGGTGCTGATTGACTTTGTCACAGCAATGGGTTATATCAAATATTATCCGTGGGGCATACCAATATTTTATGCCGTCCAAGGATTAGCTGGCGAGCATTTGTCTGTGCTCAGCCTGATGATTAACAGCTTCACAGGATTTTTAGGACTGTTGGCCACCTTTGCCTGGTGGCGCTTTGCCGACCAAACATGATCTGCATGCAAGCTGTAACTTTAACAATTCTAGTATCGGCTTCGTTTACATTTTGTTTAAAAAATAATGCTATGATGGCCATAATAAAAATAAGTCTCTCATTTATGAAAGGAGAAATAAACATGAAGGAAAATAAATTAATCGACAAAATAGCTCTCATCACCGGAGGCAACAGTGGTATTGGTTTGGCGACAGCCCGGCTGTTCAGGGAGCAAGGTGCCACCATCGCAATTGTGGGACAGAACAAAGACACCCTGGAAAACACCCGTCAGGAATTAGGCGGAAACACCCTGGCCGTGCAGGCCAATGTCGCCAATGTCACCGACCTGGACCGTGTAATGGCGCAAATTCGTGAAACATTTGGCAGGATTGACATTCTCTTTGCCAACGCCGGCATTTCAGAATGCCCACCAATTGAGGAAACGGAAGAAACCTTCTTCAACCACATTATGGGGATCAATGTAAAAGGCGTGTTCTTTTCCTTCGAAAAAGCATTGCCACTGTTTAGCCAGGGCGCTTCCGTCATATTTACCAGTTCTGTCGCTCATAAGCGGGGACGGCCCGGAGACCCGCTATATGCGGCAAGCAAAGCAGCCGTACGCAGCCTGGCCAGAACTCTGGCAGTTGACGAAAAGGTCTTGTCCAAAGGTATTCGAGTAAATGTCGTAAGTCCCGGCGCTATCCGTACACCACTGACCATACAGGACACCCCGGACATGCAAGCAGCAGTTCAAGCTTATATTGAAGCCAGCGAGACTATCCCGAAAACTGTGTAAACCTCCAAGATGGTGTAAAATAGAAGCACCGAACTTGGAGGTTTTAATTATGGTAAAAAGAAAAATCACCCCGGAACGACGAGAACAAAGAAAGAAATTACTAGAACTGCTACAAAGAGCCGGAATTAACGATGTTGCCGGAGTCCAGGAACTGTTTAAGGAAATGGTAAGTACCGTTTTAGAAAATGGACTGGAAGGCGAATTAGATGATGAATTAGGCTATAGCAAGTACGATTATCGTAATAAGGAAACCGATAATAGCCGTAACGGCTACAGCGAAAAAACACTAAAGACTAGCCTGGGCGATATAGAAATT
>NZ_FQZD01000054.1 GCF_900141835.1 Propionispora hippei DSM 15287
AGGATATTTTGTGGATACGGTGGGACGAAACAAAGAGGCAATAGCAAAATATATCCGAGAGCAGTTACAAGAAGATATAATTGTCGACCAGCTAAGTTTGAAGGAATTGACAGACCCGTTTACGGGTGAGCCCGTGAAAAAGTCATAAAAAGAGCCCCTTTAGGGGCTGACTGAAAAGGTTATGCGGTTGGCGGACTTTTTCAGTGAGTCTTGAGACTCAGCTAGTACCTTGCCCTTATAGGGCGTAATCAAGCCACCCGTTTTACGGGTGGTCCTGACTAATTGCCAGTCAATTCGTTATTTGAGGTGTACGGCATGCCTAGCTACAAGCAAGGAATAAGAATAGCCATTCTGACGGGACTGTTATTAACCGGATTGTACTACCTATGGCTTATACGAAATGTATTGTATCCTTTCTTGCTGGGATTTTTTATCGCTTATCTCTTAAATCCCTTAGTTTGTCTATTTGAGAGGTGGAAAATTAAACGGATTTGGGGAATTTTCATTATTTATGCTGTTCTGCTGGGAATTATTTTTTTAGGGGTTATTTATTTTTTCCCTATACTTATGAAAGATATTGATGATTTCTCCGCGCGGCTTCCTCAAATTATGATTAAAGTAGATTTAGCACAACAGCAGATGTACAGTCAGTACAATAACTCCTTGCTTCCCCTTACGATAAAAAAAGCTTTGGATAATTTGTTACTATCTTTAGAAACTGGCGTCAATGATTTTATAGGAGCTATCCTTCAAACCTGCTTGACGCTCATCAGTCATTCGCTAGGTATTTTAATCAGTCCCATATTAGCTTTCTATATGCTATATGACTGGTATCCGATAAAAGATAAAATTCTTAGTGCTTTACCGGGACGCTGGCGACCGGAATTTGCTGCTGTAGCCAAAGATATTGATAAAGTACTGAGCGGTGTTATTCGTGGACAAATCCTGACTGCTATAATTGTCGGTACCGTGGTTACTGGAGGGTTAAGCCTGCTACATGTTGAATTTCCACTGATTATCGGAATTTTTGCCGGTATGTTGGATGTAATTCCTTATTTTGGCGCCTTTCTGGGAGCTGCGCCGGGAATTGTTCTGGCGCTATTGCAGTCACCGCTGGCGGCTATTCAGGTAAGTATTTTGTTTTTTATCATTCATCAATTAGAGGGGGCGGTTATTCAACCTAAAATATTGGGAGAAAGCGTGGGTCTTCATCCATTATCGGTTATTTTCTTTGTATTCGTCGGCGGTGAACTAGGCGGCATTACCGGCATGCTGCTAGGAGTTCCTATCGCTGCGATAGGTAAGGTAATTGGCAAACATCTTATAAATTTGTTTCTTTAATTTGCGTCAGGTTAACCGCCAATTATTGACAACCTCAGATAAATTATGTATAATTCCAAAAGAATGTGCCTATACGCCAGTGGAGGTTGATTACTTTGAATTATATGACAGGTAGTGAATTGCGCAAAAAGTTTTTGGAATTTTTTGCAAGCAAAGATCATCTAATTTTACCCAGTTATCCCTTAATACCTGAAGACGATCCGACGTTACTTTTAATAGGAGCCGGTATGGCTCCCTTTAAACCTTTTTTTACAGGAAAAATGAAACCGCCGCGTGTGCGGATTTCTACCAGTCAGAAGTGTGTACGTACGGGTGATATAGAAAATGTAGGACGTACAGCCCGGCATCATACTTTTTTTGAAATGCTGGGTAATTTTTCTTTTGGTGATTATTTTAAGAAAGAAGCAATTGCCTGGGCTTGGGAGTTTCTTACCGAGCATATTTATTTACCCAAAGACAAATTATGGGTGACTATCCATCCGAAAGATGAGGAAGCTTTTGAAATTTGGAAGAATGACATCGGTTTACCGGCGGAGCGAATTATAAGACTGGAAGATAACTTCTGGGAAATTGGCCCAGGTCCCTGTGGCCCTTGTTCGGAAATCTATATTGATTTGGGCGAGGCACGTGGCTGCGGCAATGAGGACTGTGGTGTAGGTTGTAACTGTGACCGTTTTCTGGAGATTTGGAATCTGGTCTTTACACAATACGATCGTGACGAAGCAGGCAATTATACTCCCTTGGCCAAAAAGAATATTGATACCGGTGCCGGCTTGGAAAGAATTGCTTCTGTTTTGCAAAATAAAAAATCAAATTTTGAAACGGATTTGCTGTTTCCTATTATTGAACATACGGCTAAAGTTGCCGGTGTCACTTACGGACAGTCGGCTAAAACAGATATTTCATTGAAAGTAATCGCTGACCATGGCCGCAGTATGGCGGTTATGATTGGCGACGGGATTCTTCCTTCCAATGAGGGGCGTGGCTATGTGCTCAGGCGTATTTTGCGCCGCGCGGTGCGTCATGGTCGCCTAATGGGAATAGAGAAAACCTTTTTGGTTGATATTGTTGACGTAGTAGCTGCTATATTTGCTGAAGCTTATCCTGATATTACGGATAAAAAGGAATATATAAAAAAAGTAATCCGGCAGGAGGAAGAACGGTTCCAAACTACCTTGGCGCAAGGTATGGAGCTGCTTAACGGTCATATTGCCGATATGGTGAAAAAAGGCAATAAAACGCTGGATGGTACGATTGCTTTCCAGTTATATGATACTTTTGGTTTTCCCTGGGAACTGACACTTGAAATTTTACTGGAACATGATTTGGAACTGGATAAAGTCGGTTTTGACCAAGCGATGGGGATTCAGCGAGAGCGGGCAAGAGCAGCCCGACAAGACAATGAGGACAAAATTGTCCTGCCTGATTTGTCACGACTGTCCGGTGAAAAGTTATCCCATGATTTCAGTGCAACTAATGCTAAGGTGGTATTACTCTGGGAAGACGGTAATTTAATCGAAGCTGCTCATGATGATGAGGAAATTGGTGTGATTCTCAGTGTAACACCTTTCTATGCCGAGGGTGGTGGGCAAATCGGTGACACCGGAGTGCTAACCGGCCCTATGGGAAAGGTGCAAATTGCCACCGCCAAGAAACTGCCTGATGGCACCATCTATCATTGGGGACAGGTTATTGAGGGATCTTTAAAGACCGGTGATATAGTTGCTGTAGAAGTTGATGAAACCAGACGCGGCAGTACGGCACGGAATCATACGGCTACTCATTTACTGCAAGCTGCACTGAGAAGTGTATTGGGTGAGCACGTAAATCAGGCTGGATCAATGGTGACTCCGGAGCGGCTACGGTTTGATTTTACCCATTTTGCACCTGTTACACAGGAACAACTGACTGAGATTGAAAAAATCGTTAATCGTCAAATCCTCAAAAACAGTCAGGTTCAAAAACAGGAAATGCCTCAGGAAGAAGCAAAAAGGCTGGGAGCAACCGCTTTGTTTGGTGAAAAGTACGGAGATATTGTGCGTGTGGTTCTTGTTGATGATTTTAGTAAAGAACTGTGCGGTGGCGTCCATGTGTCCAATACTGGCGAAATTGGTGTGTTTAAAATTGTGGCTGAAGCCGGTATCGGTTCCGGAGTAAGGCGGATTGAGGCTGTAACCGGTTTTGGAGCACTGGAATATATTAAGGAACGCGAAAATACTTTACAGCAAGCTGCTCATGCATTAAAAACGAGACCGGAGGAATTATTAAACAGGATTGACAGTTTGCAGGGCGGCATAAAAGAACTTGAGCAGGAATTGGCTGCCATAAAAACGAAGCTGGCAAAAGGCGATGTAGAAGAACTGCTGAGTAGGGTGGAAACCATTCAGGGGATTAAGGTGGCAGTCGGCGTGGTAGCTGCAAATGATATGGATGCTTTGCGTTCTATTGCCGACATGGTCCGAGACCGTTTGGTATCCGGTGTTGTTGGAATTGGGGCTGTCAATCATGATAAAGTTAATTTTGTCGTCATGGCTACGAAAGATGTGGTGGCGAAAGGCGTACATGCCGGCAATATTGTAAAAGAAGCGGCTAAGGTAGCTGGCGGTGGTGGTGGCGGCCGCCCTGATATGGCTCAGGCTGGTGCTAAACAAGCTGACAAAATTGGCGAATCGTTGGAAACGATGAAGAATGTAATTCGTCAACAAATAAAATAATAATCAGGCGGGTAACCCCGCCTGATTACTACTTTCTAAGATTCTCTCTTAAAATTTAATAACTACTAGCTCTAATTTGGAGGAAAAATCTAGCCTAAGCCGAATATATGGTATATACAGGGAGATAATAAAGGAGAGGAGGATGCCCAATGCCTAATGTATCGCAAGAGACGATGATGTTTCGTGTAGACAATGAAGAAAACATGGCAGCTGCAGCTATTATTGCCACGGTAAATAAAGCTTTAAAAGATAAAGGATATAACCCTGTCAACCAAATTGTAGGTTATCTTTTATCCGGGGATCCTACATATATTACCAGTTTTAATAATGCGAGAGGTCTTATCCGAAAACTGGAAAGAGATGAATTATTGGAAGAATTTGTGAGAGCTTACCTTAAAGACAAATAAAAGGTAGCGTATCGTGATGTAGTATGTGAGGGTAGCATGCGTATATTAGGACTTGATGTTGGAGACAAAACAATTGGTGTGGCGGCAAGTGATTTAATGCTGCTGACCGCACAAGGGGTGGAGGTAATCCGCCGGACTTCGCTTGAGCGTGACTTTGTACGACTGGGAGAAATCATCTGCCAGTATGACGTGAATACAGTTGTTGTAGGATTGCCGAAAAATATGAATGGCAGTATCGGCCCCAGAGGTGAATATACGCAGCATTTTGCCGAAGAATTGAAGACTCGTTTTTCTCACATTGCAATTAAATTCTGGGACGAACGTCTCTCTACAGTGGCGGCTGAGAAGTCTTTAATTGCCGCCGATGTCAGCAGGACAAAACGCCGTAAAGTTATTGACAAGATGGCAGCAGTTTTTATCCTTCAGGGCTATCTGGACAGTTTGCCCCGTCATTAATTTCCTTGACAGGGTAAGTTTTCTAGTATAGAATTTACAAGATACTAATTTAAAAGAGGTGAAATGAATGGCTGATTTTGAAAATGATGATTTTGATGAGTTTGATGAAGATTCCGTTGTGGTTATGACTGACGAAGAAGGTAATGAATATTATTATCGGGAAGATATGATTATTCCTGTTGGTGAAAAACGTTATGCGATTTTAATTCCGATTGATATTGATGATTGTGAAGATGAGTCTTGCGATTGTCAAAATCATGATGATGAGGAAATTGATGTATTTATCGCTCGCATTGACGTTGACGAGAATGGCGAGGAAGTATATGTTGACCCGACCGATGAAGAGTTTGAAGAAGTCCGCAAGGCCTATGAAGAGCTTATGGAAGATGAGGATTATGAAGCTGAATAGGCTTCATTTTTTTTGTCTTTTTGTGTATAATAGATAAACAGTAAGTGGTTTGTTTATTTTGAAAGCGTAAAAGAATTGGCGGGAATTTTTTCGCAAGGCCAGGCGGCGCACACAGCGGACCTATGTAGCCGACCAACGAAGCATTGCGGGAAAGGCCCGTGAAGTCATTATGATTTTAGAGTAGGCAGACCAATAGGGATAGCTAGGCAGGTGATAAAAAAATGCAGCAATATACTTGGTTTACAACCCGATGGTCTACCTGGATGATTCTGGCCATATTTTCTTTTTGCGTTTTTTTCTACGGTTTTACTATACCGGTACCTGCTACGAGTGGTGAAAATGTCATCATTGAGGTTAAACAGGGGATGACATCCGACCAAATTGCCCGGATGCTTTATAACCGGGGGTTAATTAGCAGTCCGGGGATGTTTCAGCTAGTAGCAAAATGGAAGGGATTGGGCAGCTCTTTGCAAGCCGGTGAATATGCCATTCAGCGCGGCGCAACTGTAACCCGCATTGTTGATATGATGGCTAAAGGTGAGACCAATTATCTGCAATTGACAATTCCCGAAGGATATACGGTCAATCAGATTGCTAAGCTAATAGAAAATAAGCACATCGGCAGTGGCGCAAAATTTAAGGAACTGGCAAGAAAGGTTCCATCTGATTATGATTATATGAATGGTACGTCCTCTTCCGTCGTGTATGCTGTCGAGGGATTTTTATTTCCTGATACGTATAAGCTTTCCAAAGGAATAACGGAAGAAGAGTTAATTGCCATGTTAACCAGGCAATTTGATGAAAAGTTTACACCCGAGATGCGAGCACAAGCAACAGCAATGGGGTTATCAACTCGTGAGGTTATTATTTTAGCATCATTAGTGGAAAAAGAAGCCCAAGTGGAAGCGGACCGTCCGGTTATTGCCGGTGTTTTTCTAAACAGATTGAAACAGGATATGCCTTTGCAGTCTTGTGCTACCATTCAGTATATTTTGGGGTATCCTAAAGAAGAACTATCCGTAGAGGATACGGAAATAGCTTCGCCATTTAATACCTATTTGCATAGGGGACTGCCACCGGGTCCGATTGCTAATCCGGGTATTGCCTCGATTCGTGCGGTGCTGCATCCGACCGTGACAGATTACTTGTATTTTGTGGCCGACAAGCAGGGGGCGCATCATTTCAGCCGGACCTATGAGGAACACTTGGCAGAAATTGAAAAGGTACGCAATTAGCATGAATAGCATTGACGATAAAGTTTTGGAACTACTGCAGGAAATGCGGGCATATGCAACGGAACGAAAAATACCAATTATTTCCCCAGCTGGCGGCGAACTTTTATCCCGGACAGTTGCCAACCGTGAGCCGTATTCTATTTTGGAAATCGGGTCGGCTATCGGTTATTCAACTTTGCTTATGGCAAGTCAGGCAGCGCCAAATATTTCAATTGTCTCTATTGAAATAGATCCGGGCAGACTGTTTGTGGCGAGGCATTATTTTGAGCGGGTCGGCTTGTTGGACCGTGTTCAGTTTCTTGAGGGGGATGCGGCACAAATATTGCCTAACCTTACCGGAAAATTTGATTTTGTTTTTATTGATGCTGCCAAGGGGCAGTATTTGGATTATCTTTTAAAGATCACCGACAAACTTGCTCCGGCAGCAACGATTGTTTCCGATAACGTTCTGTTTAGAGGTTTGGTCTTATCAGAGGAGCAACCGCCTCGGCGCTACAAAACCATTGTCAAACGGCTAAGGGAGTATTTGCAATTTATTACCGGCAATCCCCATTTTTCTACAACAATTCATGCAGAAGGCGATGGACTGGCAATTTCTTATTATCAAAGGGGCGAATCATATTGAAAACACCAGAGCTGTTAGCTCCGGCAGGAAATCTAGAAAAGTTGAAAATGGCGCTGCTCTATGGTGCTGATGCAGTTTATATGGGTGGGAAGGCCTTTGGACTTAGAGCGTTTGGCGGCAATTTTGATGATAATGAATTACAAGAGGGAGTCAGATTTGCCCATAGTTTAAATAAGAAAGCTTATGTAACGGTTAATATTTTTCCCCATAATGATGATTTAGTCGATTTACCTGATTATATAAAATATCTGGCAGAGATCTCGGCTGATGCGGCAATTGTATCTGATTTGGGCGTTTTTCGCTTGTTCCGAAATATCGCGCCGGACATAGAACTGCATGTCAGTACACAAGCCAACAATGTGAATTGGTCATCCGTACTGGCCTGGCAGGAGCTGGGAGCCAGCCGGGTCGTACTGGCACGGGAACTGTCTTTTGGCGAAATTGCGCTGATTCGTTCCCGGACCCAGGTTGAACTGGAGGCGTTTGTGCATGGTGCTATGTGCATTTCTTATTCCGGACGTTGTTTATTAAGTAACTATTTTACAGAACGTGATGCCAACCGCGGTGCGTGTTCCCAACCTTGCCGCTGGAAATATGCCCTGATGGAAGAAAAGCGTCCGGGGCAATATTTTCCAGTGGAAGAAGATGAACGGGGAACCTATATTTTTAATTCCAAGGATTTATGCCTCGTTCCACATATTCCTGAATTGGTGGAGGCCGGAGTGGATAGCTTAAAAATAGAAGGCCGCATGAAAAGTGTTCACTACGTTGCTACCGTAGCGAAGGTCTATCGGGAAGCGTTAGACTGTTTTGCAGCTGATCCCGATCATTTTGTCATGCAGCCGGAATGGTTGGAGGAATTGAACAAAGTATCGCACCGGGAGTATACTACTGGCTTTTACTTTAATAAAACTACTTCTGACGATCAAATCTACGGGTCTTCTTCTTATACCCAGACTCATGATTTTATCGGGCTAATTAAAGAGTATCAGCCTGAACGGCGGATGGCTGTCATTGAACAGCGTAACCACATGAAGGTAGGCGATGAAATCGAAATTGCCCAGCCCGGACAGCGTAATTTTACGCAAAGAATTGAACGCATGTGTGACGCAGAAGGCAATGAAATTATGGCTGCGCCTCATCCCCAACAAATTATTACCATTCCGGTCCGCGAGCCGGTTTTGCCGTATGGTATGTTGCGGCGCAGGATAGGTGAAGCATGAAGGAAAAAGAAGTCATTTTGATAAAAGTAGAGCCCTGCAATATAAATTATGTTAATCGTATCATGGAAGGCTATGAGTACTTGGGTGTGGTAACAACGGTTAGCCCGGCAGAGGGGAAACTGATGGTCCGGGTTACCTCTGATACTTACCATGAGGTTGAGGAAATATTGAAAAAACTGCCCATAAGGCTAGAATTTGTCTGAGCTGCTGCTTAAAACTATGATTAGAGTGCCATACTACCACCAGGAGGAGTAGTATGGCACTTTATGTTAGTCGTATTCATAAAATAGCATGGGCTATTCTTTTTATCGGGACTCTGTTGATTGCCCGTTTGGTATACCTGCAAGTCCTGGAAAGCCCAAAACTGGCAATTGAGGGGTTAAGCGGACGGGTCGCAGAGGTCTCTCTGGGGCCGGAACGGGGTGATATATTTGACCGTAACGGCGCTTTACTTACTAATACTGTACAGACATTTTGCATCATCATTTTTCCTGCCCAGGTGGTGGACCCTTATGAAGCGGCAAGTCAATTGGTTGCTTTTAGCGGTATTGATAAGAATGAAATGATAAAAAAAATACGGCAGGCGCAGAGACCGTTTAAACTTCAGGCCAATATAACGGAGAAGGTGGCGGAGGCTGTAAATCAGCTGCAGATTCCCGGTGTGCTGGCTGTGGCCGAAAAAAGCAGATACAGCTATAATTCTCTGGCAGTGCATACAACCGGATATATAAACGTAGCCGACAATCAAGGCGTAAGTGGAATTGAGCGTATGTACGACGACATTTTGAGAGGAGAGCAGACTGAACATGTGGCAGCCTTAGTGGATGCCGGACAACAAATTATTCCCGGGTTAGGCTATACCCGACTGAAACTGGGCAATAACCTGGGGCCTGGTAATATTATATTAACTATTGACAGCAGAATACAAAAGATTGTTGAAAATATTATGGATAAGCATGAAATAAAGGGGGCTGTTGTCATTATGAAGCCTTCTACCGGTGAGATATTGGCTATAGCTTCAAGACCGAAATTCGATCCCACACAGATTGAAAATTATTTGACCATGAAAACAGCTCCCTTTTTAAACAGAGCTCTATCTGCCTACCAACCGGGGTCGATTTTTAAATTAGTCGTAGCGGCAGCAGCCTTGGAAAACAAAGTAGTCCGTCCGGACGATACTTTTTTTGATCCGGGATATGTTGATGTAAGTAACCGGCGATTCTATGGCTGGGATTATGAACAGGGAGGACGCGGTAAGATAACTTTTACCGATGCCATGGCGTACTCCAGCAATCCTACCTTTATCACTGTGGGGCTGAAATTAGGCTCGGATAAATTAATTTCTTTTGCCAGGCAATTAGGCTTTGGCAAACATACGCAGCTTGCTTTTTATGGTGAGGCTGATGGAAATTTACCCGATAGTAGTCAGCCTATCTATCCGGGAGAATTGGCCAATCTAGCGATCGGGCAGGGAACTTTTGAGGCCACTCCCCTACAATTTGCCTGTTTAGTCTCGACCATTCTTAATGACGGGGTCAAGGTTGAGCCCTATTTAGTCAGTAGATTGGTCGATTCCAGAGGACGGAGCATTAAGAGTTTTTCACCTACGCCAGGTGTCCGCGTTTTTTCTCATCAAACTGCCGAAGATATGAAGAAGATGATGGCTGCCGTTACCCGGTACGGTACAGGTGAAGAGGCTTATGTACCGGGAGTGGGTTCGGCGGGTAAAACCGGTTCGGCGGAGACTGGCCGTATGCAGCAGGGAAAGAGTGTGAATCACGCATGGTTTGCCGGGTATGCACCCTTGGAAAAACCACAGTACGCGGCAGTTGTCTTTGTGGAAGAAGGGCACTCCGGTGGCGATGTGGCGGCCCCTATTTTTCGCGAAATCTTTACCGAAGTAGTCGCAAATACGTTGAGTGATGACAAATAGACAGATCTGTTGATTTTTTATTCAAAAAATTCTTTGCTATATAGGCAAATAAACAAAATCATGGTAAAATAATAAAGTTAATAATCTCAGGGTGTGATAATGTGGCTGAAAAAGAGTCTTGTGTACTGGTGCTCAATGGTCCTAATTTGAATTTATTGGGAAAACGGGAGCCTGAAGTTTACGGCAAGTTGACATTAGCGGATATTAACCGGTTAGTTGCAGAAAAGGCGGCTAGCCTGGGACTCACTGTCGATTTTGAACAAACTAACCATGAAGGCGTGCTGGTAGATAGGATTCAACAAGCTGTCGGTCACTATTTCTGTATTATCTTGAATGCCGCCGCGTATACCCATTATAGTATTGCTATCCGCGATGCCATTGCTGCCGTGACCGTTCCGGTTATTGAGATTCATTTATCCAATATTTACAAACGGGAAGAATTCCGGCATCATTCTGTCATTTCTGCGGTAACTTATGGTCAAATCAGCGGGTTCGGAGCCGATAGCTATCTTCTAGCATTAGAAGGCGCCGCCAGAATGATCCATGGAGGAAAATAAATGGGGTACAGGCTGGAACAGATTAGAAAGACTCTAAGTCAAAGTGGGTTGGATGGGATACTCATAACCAAACCGGAGAATCGGCGATATGTTAGCGGTTTCACGGGTTCAGCAGGGTTGGTACTTATTTCTCAGAACTCGGCGAAATTGTTTACAGACTTTCGCTATACAGAGCAAGCGACGAAACAAGCTGTCGACTATGAAGTCATTCGCCATGGAGCAACGCAGGAGACTAATCTGCAGGTAATGTTAGCTAAGACAGTTGAAGAAGAGCAGCTCCGGAAGATCGGATTTGAAAGTGATTTTGTAACATTTCAAGCGTATACCACACTCAAGAAGAATTTGCCTCACTGTACATTGGAGCCCATAGAGCTTGATCATTTGCGCATGGTTAAGGATGAGGCGGAAATTCGTTTGATTCAAAAGGCAGTCGATATTGCCGATGCCGCCTTTACTCATATTTTGTCCTTTTTAAAACCGGGGATTACCGAATATGAAGTTGCACTGGAAATTGAGCATAAAATGCGTCAATTAGGAGCAGAAAAACCGGCTTTCGATACGATTGTCGCATCAGGAATTCGCGGCTCTTTACCTCACGCCATGCCTTTGCCAAATAAAATGCTTACCTATGGTGAATTTGTTACCATGGATTTTGGTGCGGTTTATCAGGGCTATAGTTCAGATATAACCAGAACGGTTGTTTTGGGAAAGGCAAATACCAAGCAGCAAGAGTTATATAATCTTGTATTAAAGGCTCAGTTGGCGGGGGTGCAGGCTGTTTCTCCCGGCAAAGTCTGCAGTGAAGTTGATTATGCAGCCAGAGGCATCATTGAACAGGCTGGCTATGGTGAGTTTTTCGGACATGGCTTGGGACATGGCGTAGGCCTTGCCATTCATGAAGAACCTAGACTTTCACCGTCTAATGAAACAATGGAGCTTGTTTCGGGTATGGTTGTAACGGTTGAACCGGGCGTTTATCTGCCTGATTGGGGTGGACTTCGCATTGAAGATACGGTGCTGGTAAGTGCTGAAGGCAGCAAAGTATTAACTGCCAGTAGCAAACTATTAATAGAATTAGAGTAATATACAGTATTGTTGGAGGTTATGTGGAATGATTTCATCGAGTGATTTTCGTACAGGGGTAACGATCGAGATTGACAATTCAGTTTGGCAGGTTGTGGATTTTCAGCATGTTAAGCCGGGAAAAGGAGCTGCGTTCGTTCGGGCAAAACTGAAAAATGTCAAGACAGGCGCAGTGGTGGAAAGAACTTTTAATCCCAGTGAAAAACTGCCGAAGGCTCATATTGATCGACGCGATATGCAATACCTCTACGAAAGCGATGGCTCTTATAATCTGATGGATAATGAGACCTTTGAGCAAATTGCTTTACCAGCCGAACAATTAGGTGATGCAACCAAATACTTAAAGGAAAATATGAATATTGGAGTTATGTTTTTCCAGGGAATTGTCATTGGCGTTGACTTACCGACTTCTGTAGAGTTAACGGTTGTTGAAACAGATCCTGGTATCCGTGGCGATACCGCTACCGGTGGTACGAAGCCAGCTACGATGGAAACAGGCTGTGTTGTTAAGGTTCCATTGTTTATTAACGTAGGGGAAGTACTGCGGATTGATACGCGAACCGGCGAATATATTGAGAGAGCATAATGATTTCAGAATCCGTTGCCAGCAGGCAACGGATTTTTATTTTAGGTACATTCATTTTTTTTGCTATATTGGACACACTATTTTCAGGCATAAAAGTAAGAAATCACTGATTTCACAGCTAGTGCTTCAGTCAGTTGAATTATGGAAAGTAGCGCCGGGAATAGTTGGTGTCAGGTAAGGCGGATGAGTCGCGTACATCGGATGATAATGTCAGCCGATGACAACCAAGGCTGACGGGCAAAAGGCCGGCGATACATTTCAAATGCTCGACGAAGGAGGCACTAGGGCCGTAGTAAGATTGTACTGGTGCGTTCATTAAAGCCGCGGTTCACGGGCTAGTAAAAAAAAGGGGGGTAATCATGGGAAATTTAAAAGAAAGAGTCGCCTATTTGCAAGGACTTACCCAAGGTCTCAGTATTAATGAACATTCAGCCGAGGGCAAACTGATTCTAAACATTATAGAAGTGCTAGACGAGGTTGCCGATGAGTTTGACGACATAGCCATGGCCCATAATGATCTTGAAGAATATGTGGAGACCATTGACGAGGATTTGACCGAACTGGAAGAAATTTATGATGATGATAAAAACTATGTGGAAGTTGATTGCCCTCATTGCCATGAGCGGGTAAGTTTTGAATCAGATATTTTAGAAGAACCCGGTGAAGTGGAAGTTACCTGCCCCTATTGTGGTGACGTCGTATATAATAGCTATGATTTTGATGAAACAAATCCCGTTCATATTGGTTCGGTAACTTCTGTTGGCGACATGCGTCAGACAATACATCCCGGTTTATAAAAATTTTCTATAAACATAAGCTGTATTTGAAGAATATAAAAAATAATATGTCATGATCTTCAATCCCGCATAGCGGGATTTTTCTTTTTTATAGCATAAAGTTTTTTTTTGTTCATATCTATGTAAAGAAAGGACGGAGTGACATAGATATGCTTACTTCCATTTATCCCATCCTCCCGCCCAGACTGGCCGAGTTGTTTAAGAAAATTTCGCCGGCCATAGTGCAGCAGATAACAGAAATTCGAATCAGGGCCCAGCGACCATTAGTGGCGGTTTTAGGTAACCAAGATATCCTTATTGGTTTAAATGGTGAAATTGTCGAGAACTGCCGGCTTGCCTATTATTGCGTGCCGGAGGATTTAATGCAACTAGTTCAACTAATCAGTAAGAATTCGCTCTATGCCTATGAACAGGAGCTGCGTTCAGGTTATTTTACCATAGCCGGAGGACATCGGATTGGGGTGGCTGGTCAGGCGATTATGGAAAATGGACGTCTTAAAGCATTGAAATATATTAGCTCTGTCAATATCCGGATTGCAAGAGAAGTGGCCGGCTGTGCAGACGTTATTCTTCCTTATCTTATTGATGGTGAATGTTTAATGAGCAGTCTTATTATTTCTCCGCCTCGTTGCGGAAAGACAACCATATTGCGGGATATTGTCCGGCAGATTAGTGACGGTGTTTATTTAATGCCTTGTAAAGGGGTACAAGTTGGTATTGTTGACGAACGCTCAGAAATTGCCGCTTGCCAGCAGGGCGTTCCTACCATGAACATCGGCTGCCGCTCAGATATTTTGGATGGGTGTCCTAAAGCGATTGGAATGCTTATGTTGATTCGTTCCATGTCTCCCACAGTTATTGTAACTGATGAATTGGGGCGGGAAGAAGATGCCTGTGCTGTTAGGGAGGCGCTGCATGCAGGAATTGCGGTTATCACTACAGTGCATGGTCGTGATGAAACCGAGGTATCCCACCGTCCTTATATCGGAGAGCTAATTCGCGAAAGATTCTTCGATCGCTACATCATTCTTGATAACAAACCACAAATGGGTACGCTAAAAAAAGTTATAGCGGTAAAGGATGACACAGTTTTATATTCTTGGGAAAAGAGGGGCGCTTATGTGGTTAAAGCTGGCAGGTAGTCTGCTGATTATATTGGCCGGAACTTCTATCGGTTGGAAAGCTGCACAACGTTTCAGTGATCGTCCCAGGCAGATTCGTCAAATAATCAACTGTCTGGCTTCATTAAAATCCTATATGAATTACGCAGCGCTGCCTTTGCCTGAGGCTTTACGGTTGTGCACCGGAAATGCCGAGGGAGTCATCAGGGACATATTTCAGAATATGTCTTTTGTTTTAGAAGAAAATGGCTGGTTAACACCTCAGGCGGCCATGACGCAAACAATCAACAACTTGGAAGGGAAGCTGGCTTTGGAGAACCCGGAGTTGGAAGCATTACGCCTACTCAGTTCCAATTTAGGTTCTGTTGATCAAACCGAACAGGAAAAATTTCTTCAGGTTGTACAAAATCAATTATTGCAGCTTGAAGAAGAAGCCCTGCAATTGCGGGAACGAAATGTAAAGATGTATCGTTATCTGGGGATTTGCGGCAGTCTGACGGTAGTTATAGTCTTATTATAGAGAGGAGTAGGACAGGTGGGATTGGACGTATTGTTTAAAATTGCCGGAGTCGGAATTTTAGTTTCCGTGTTTCACACTGCCTTAAAACAAGCCGGAAAAGAGGATATGGCCCATTTATGTACATTAGCCGGCTTCACGATGGTGCTGCTTTGGGTAGTTCAGTTATTAGGCCGCTTATTTACAACGGTACAGGAAGTATTTAAATTGTTCTAGGGAACCGCTGATTTAATGAGCCAGCCGGCCTGGCGAGAGATTTTTTCGGCTGGTAAGGAAGCAAAAGCGCAGGAATAGCGGTTCCTATTTCAAGGTTTTGCTGAGGCAGCCAGACGGAAAAAGATCCGCCAGGATGCGCTGTGTGAATAAATCAGTGGTTCCCTAGGCCGAGCTAGTACTTTGTCAGCCTTGATCCAGTGAATACCGTTTTAAGCTTGATAAGGTACTAGCGGGTTTTGTCCGCCATACAAGCATAAGGGGTGTACGGTCGTGGATATTGTACAAATCGTCGGCCTGGGATTTGTTGTAACGCTACTCAGTCTGATTATTAAAAGGGAACGTCCGGAAATTGCTTTGCAATTAAGTTTAGCTTTGGCAGCTATCATTTTTTTATTGGTACTTACCAAAATCGGTGCCGTACTTAATCTCTTCAGAGATCTAGCTGAAAAGGCAAATATTAGCCAGATGTACCTAAATACTATTTTAAAGATTATCGGTATTGCTTACATTGCGGAATTTGGTGCACAGGTGTGTAAAGATGCCGGTGAAGGAGCTGTGGCAAGTAAAATTGAGCTGGCTGGCAAAGTCATGGTTATGGTCATGGCAATCCCTATTATCGTTCTGGTTCTAGATACTGTCATACGTTTAATACCATAGTGCTTCACCAACTCTAAAACTACATTTGCATTTTCAAAGTTAGCGGAGCACACAGTAAGGTGGAATATGATGAGAAAAGCGGTCATGGTATTATTGTGGTTAATGCTCTTAAGTTCCACCGTTTGGGGAGCACCGGCAGACCAGACGGACGTTACGCAGCAAGTGCTGGAAAAAATGTCGCTTGAGGATATTAACCAGGTTGTTGATAAGATAAAAGCCGAGCTGCATGAGAATGTTCCCGGTGTGGAAAATTTGACTATTCAAGAAATGGCTGCCAAAGGTATTCGGATAAATTGGCAACAGTGGTGGAAAAGCCTTATGGCCAGATTTTTTCAAGAAATAGCTGCTAACATACATTTGAGTGGGAAACTATTATTTTTAGCAGTTTTATGCGCTATACTGCAAAACTTACAAAATTCTTTTGAACGCAGTAATGTTTCTTTATTAACCTATAGCATTTGCTTTAGTTTTTTGTCCGTTATCGCACTTACTTCCATTTATAATGTACTGGAGTTAGCCCGCCAGACTGTGGCGCAAATGGTTGATTTTATGCAAGCCTTATTACCAGTACTTATTTCTTTACTGGCCGGTGTCGGTGCTGTCACTTCGGCTGCGTTGTTTAGTCCGGTCATGTTATTTTTAACAAGTATGGTAAGTCTGCTTGTTAAGGATGTGGTATTACCGCTTTTATTTCTTACGACAGTGTTGGAATGTGTTAACTATCTTTCTACTACCTACAGGCTAGACAATTTGGCCAGTGTTTTTAAACAAGGTGGAATGGTTGTATTAAGCTTGGCGCTGGTAGTCTTTATTGGGGTTGTTACGATTCAAGGGGTCTCGGGCGGTGTGTCGGATGGAATTGCCTTGCGAACGGCCAAATATGCTACTGCCACGTTTATCCCGGTAGTGGGAAAAATGTTTTCTGACACGGTCGAACTGGTTATGGGAGCATCTTTATTATTAAAAAACACAGTGGGAATTCTTGGGGTCTTGGCGGTCTTAATGATATGTGTCTGGCCTCTGCTTAAGATACTGTCCTTAATTGTGGTAATTAAGCTGACTGGTGCACTTATACAGCCGATGGGTGATGACCGGATGGCAAAATGTCTGGATATGATGGGAAACAATCTTCTTTTGATTTTTGGTGCGGTGCTAACGGCGGCGCTGATGTTTTTTTTAGGTATAACGATGATTATTGGCGTGGGCAACGCGACAGTTATGTTACGCTGAGATGATTTAAAATAAGGGAAATGAGTGTTGAAAACAATGGAAGCGATAACCCTGTGGGTAAAGAATATTGTTTTAGTTGTTGTGTTTGCCTGCTTTCTTGACTTATTGCTGCCTAATAACAGCATGCAAAGATTTATCAAAGTAATTGTCGGCTTATTTATTATGCTGGCCATACTTAATCCACTCGTTGGTTTTTTTCAGAATAAGTGGGAAACGGAAGCTGCGCTGGCTAGTAGCACGATGACAGAAGGTCGGCAATCGGGAGATGTAACAACAACGATTAATAATACGGTGGTTGAACGGGAAGTGTTAGCCAAAGAAATATATACAAAAGATTTAAGTAAACAAATAAGGACTCTTGTATTGGCTATTCAAGGCGTACAAGAGGCCAAAGTAGCGGTAGAACTTGCTGATGAAAAGAATAGCAAGCACAAAGGCGGCATCAGTAAAATTAAAATTTACCTGAAACCAGGCAATTATTCCGGTAAATCCGATACAGTAGAAAAGATTCAACCCATTTCTGTTTCGGACGGGGAACCTGCTCAGCGACAGAATAGTCAGGAAGAAATAAGAGCAGAACTGAAAAATAGGATAATAAAGACTGTTACGGAGTTATATTTACTTTCCCCGGAGCAGGTTGAAATTTATAAGCTTTTTTAAAAAGGAGGGTTGCAGTGTATGCGCAGTTTAGAGGAAATTGTAAACAAAGGAAGGGCACTATGGCCATTTCAATTAGTCAGACAAGGCGTTATTACGACAAGGTTAATCTGGTTAGGTATCTTAGGTGTTGCTTTGCTATTGGTCAGCCACTTTTTTGAAGCTGAAACGGTGATTCCGCGTACCAAGGAACCGGCAGAAATAGGAAACCGCATGCCTGTGTCAGTACAAGCCGGAAGTTATGAGGAGATGCTGGAAGAAAAGCTGGCTAATCTCTTATCTAAAGTGAATGGTGCCGGCGCTGTTACAGTTAGTGTAACATTGGAAGCCGGCAATACACAGGAGCACGCCAAGAATGTAACCAAAGAGACAAAGACCGTGTCTGAAAAGGATACTACCGGTGGTGTTCGTACAACCACAGAGGTAAAGGAAACGGAACAAGTTTTGATTACCCGCGAGGCGGGGGCGGATAAACCTGTTGTGGTACGGGAAATAAAACCGGAGATTAAAGGTGTTCTTGTCGTGGCTGACGGGGCTTATGATTCAACGGTAAAGGCGAATTTGATCAAGGCAATTGAAGGTGGGTTGGGAATACCTCCGTATAAAATAACTGTTTTGCCTCAAAAAAGATGAGGAGGGGTAACATGATTTTATCCATCAAACGCTATAAAATAGCTCTTGTTGTGTGCGGAGTTTTTATTCTCATTCTATTATTAGCCTGTGCCGAATTATTGCATCGAAATGATTATCAAAGTAAAGCGGACCGTTCCAATTCCATGCAGGTAAATACGACAGTAGCCGTAGATAAAACGGCGCCGGTGCTTTCTCAGGACTTTTTTACTGAATATAGGATTGAACGGGACCGGATTCGTAGTGAGCGATCCGAATTATTGCAAACCAGTATAAAAAGTGCTAAAAACGACGAGGCCATGCAGCGAGCGCAGGAAGCAGTTTTAAAAATCATTATGGAAAAACAACATGAATCGGAAATTGAGAGCCTAATTAAAGCGCGGGGGTTCAGCGATGCTTTGGTTTTTATTTGGGACAATTCGGTCAGTGTCGTCATTAAAGCCGCTTCTCTTTCACGGGATGAGGTTGTGCAGATTGCCGATATTGTAAGTCGTGTATCTGGGGCCAAGCCGGAAAATATCACCATTAGTGCAAAACCCTAACTATAGCGGCACACCATACTTTAAGTATGGTGTGTCTTTATTGCGTAAGCGAATACCACATGCTATGCATGTGGTTCCAAAAAGCTTATAGCTATACGTCGAAAAAAACAGCCTCTTTTGTTAGAATAAATGCAGATTTGCCGACCGCATAACTCTAAACAAAGGAGGCGCATCCAATGGATGATACTAAGAGTTTAGCACATAGTAAATGGCGGTGCAAATATCAGTATTTGCACCAAAATATCGTAGACAGGTGATATATGGAAAAATAAAAGCGGATATAGGAGTGATCCTAAGGAAGCTGTGTGAGTACAAAGGTGTGGAAATTTTAGAAGCTAACGCTTGCCCGGAT
>NZ_FQZD01000055.1 GCF_900141835.1 Propionispora hippei DSM 15287
TCAATAAGCGATACTTTGAGTCTACTCAGGCAGGGTACATTCAGGCTTCTCAGGCCAAGGTTGACCAAGCGACTGCTCAAGCGAACTTCGCTCAGTCTAAGGCCAATGATGCCTCTGCGAGTGCTTCTGCGGCTCGTACTTCGGAACTCAATGCGAAAGCCTCTGAGACTGCCGCTAAGACCTCAGAGACCAATGCCAAGGCTTCTGAGAACGCCGCTAAGACCTCAGAGACCAACGCCAAGGCTTCAGAGAACGCCGCTAAGACCTCAGAGACCAATGCGGCTAATAGTGCCTCTCAATCGGCTACCTCGGCCTCCAATGCGGCTAATTCGGCGACTCAGGCATACAACTACATGCAACAGACAAACAACGCCGCAGGGTATACCAAAGCGGAGGCAGATGGAAAGTTTGCTCCTTCCGGGTATGGCCTTGGTTCTGTCCCTCAAGTGAAGGATTCTGTTCACCTGCATTTACCGTCTGGGTTCTATTACACCGGGGCTGGAACTGGCTCTGATTGGTATGTCCTGAACATCCTTCATCCTTCAAGCACACCGGATAATCCTAAGTTCTTCCAGTTGACTATGGATTCCGTCAATAAGAACTTCTACGCTCGTGTGGTAAATAATGCTGGAGAAGTAAACGCCGCTTGGAAACGCTCAATTACAACTGGTGACATCGCTATTCTCACTGGCACAGTAAACCACGGAGGAACTATTCCGTTACCTTCAGGTTTTACTCAAGACCAGTGTAAGTGGTTCGTCTCGATGAACTACGACCACCAGAACTCATGGGACGTATATGAAGGTGGCCCTGCGTATATCCACTACTTGAGTCAGTGCGCCGCTGATGCCAACAGGGTAGTGACTGCAAGGACGTACATCTACGAACTAGGTGGCTGGCTGGCTAACGGTATCGCTAACTACATCATTATAGGGGTGAAGTGATATGTGGTATATCTTTGACTCAGCAGGTAAACCGCTTGCTACTTGTGACTTTGAGCCAAACACAGATGATTTAAGAACGAGAGGTGAAGTGGCGGTTGAGGGAGACCACAATCTCCCCTTCCCTCGGATTCAACTTGTGGATGGTGTGATTAAAACCATTGAGCCTCCTAAACCGACTCGTGAAGAACTCCTTGCGAGAATCAAGGCAGAACGAGACAGGAAACTCAATGATACTGCGTGGGTGTTCATGCGACAACTAACCGGAACACCTGAACAGAAACTCCCTGCAGAGGAATACGCAAAATGGGAGGCTTATTGGGCCGCTCTGAGGGACTTCCCTGATACTTGTGACCCTGAGAACCCTGTGTGGCCTGTTGCTCCTAACGAGGAGGTGGGCTAATGGATAACCAAGAGATTCGCAACGAACTGGTGAAACTCTCGCCTCCTGCTGGGGTCTCTGTGACCTCGTTCATGGGAGTTCCGTTGTCTGATTGGGTGTATATCGCCACTATCATCTACATTCTCGTACAGTGTGGATGCTTGCTCTACAAGACTATCAAAAACGTAAATAAGAAAGGGGATAACCAATAATGTTACTAAAAGGAAAAACTATTTGTATTGACCCCGGACATGCTGGCCCCGGAATTGACCCCGGCTGTGTAGGCCCGATGGGAACCGATGAGGCTACTGTTGCTTGGGACATCTCGAACCGTGTTGCCGCTATCCTTCAGAATCGTTGGGGAGCGGCTATTATTATGACCAAAAACGATGTAGTGGATGCTCCATCGGACTCCCTGAGTTACCGTGCTTCGGTAGCCAACAATGCAGGTGCAGACATCTTCGTGTCTATTCACTTGAACGCTGGCTCCCCTGCGGCTCATGGAACCGAAACATTCTTCTACGCTGGAAGTGATGCAGGGAGCAAACTGGCTCAATCCATTCAGAACCAGTTGGTCGCTTGCTTGGGCCTGACTGACCGTGGCTTGAAGACTGCCAATTATGCTGTCCTGCGGCTTACCGATATGACCGCTGTGTTGACTGAGGTATGCTTCTTGTCGAACTACGATGAGGAAGAATACATCAACCGTGATGATATTCGCCAGAAGGCCGCAGAAGCAATCGCACAGGGGCTTGTTGATTACCTTGTGACTAACTAAGGAGGTGTTTCTATGAACGCAAAGATTGACCCGAAGTTGCTTGACCTCTTGGCTAAACTTGAGGTCGATGCACTTCTGGAAGGGCTACAAGACCCTGAGATGCGGAGGAACCCTTCCTTCCTTGAGAAAGTGAGGAAATTCCTAAAAGAGAACCAACTGAGAACTTCACCGGAGACTCCGGGTGTCAAAAAGATTCAGCAGAGTGCAGAGGATATTCCTATCTTCGATGACTTGGAGCCAATGAACTAACATGCTCCATTGGACTGACGAACAGGTGAAAAAGGCGTGGGAGGACTTCCGGGTCTTCGTCTATATCGTATGGCGAAGTATCGGACTTCCCTCGCCTACTCCTATTCAGTATGACATCTCGAAGGCTCTCATGAATCCTCCAAGTGACCGCTATATTATCCAAGGGTTCCGTGGGGTCGCTAAGTCGTTCCTGACGTGTGCCTATGTAGTGTGGCGGCTATGGAAAAATCCTCAGTTAAAAGTTCTCGTTATCTCCGCATCTAAAGACAGGGCCGATGCGAACGCTGTGTTCATTAAGCGCATCATCCAGACCCTTCCGTTCCTACAAGAATTACTCCCAAAGCAGGGACAACGTGATACTCAGAATCTCTTTGACGTTGGCCCTGCTGTTCCTGACATTTCTCCCTCGGTAAAATCCGTGGGTATCACTGGTCAAATTACAGGTTCTCGTGCTGACGTTCTTATCGCAGATGACGTTGAGGTTCCGAACAACTCCGGGACTCAGGTTCAACGTGACAAACTCGGTGAGGCCGTAAAAGAGTTCGATGCTATCTTGAAACCGGGAGGTCAAATCATTTACCTTGGCACTCCTCAGAACGAGATGAGTCTATACAACGAACTCCAGAAGAGAGGCTATTTGACGATTATCTGGCCTGTGCTTTACCCTGAGACTCCCAAAGACCGGGAGTTCTATGGTGAACGCTTGGCTCCTATCATCTCTGAGAAATACGATGAAGACCCTCAGTATTGGGCAGGTAAACCAACTGACCCAGACCGCTTCAATGAGGAGGAAGTTGAGAAGCGTAGGCTGTCTTATGGACGTGCTGGCTTCGCCTTACAGTTCCTCTTGAATACCAACTTGAGCGATGCTGAGAAATACCCATTGAAAGTACAAGACCTAATAGTGGCAGACCTTGACCCAGAGGAGGCATCCTTGAAGTGGTCATGGTGTTCAGAACCCTCCAAGAGACTACATGAGGTTCCCTCGGTAGCACTCAAGGGGGATTATTTTTATTCGGCCCTATTACGCTCTGAGGAGACCGCTCCGTATACCGGGACTGTGATGGCAATAGACCCTTCCGGTCGTGGTAAAGACGAAACTGCTTATGCTATCATCAAATTCCTAAATGGCTACCTTTTCTTGATGGAATTGGGAGGCTATAAGGATGGATACTCGGATGCTACCTTGAGAGCCTTGGCTACCAAAGCGAAGTTCTACAAGGTCAACGAGATTATCTACGAGGCCAACTATGGTGATGGCATGTTCGGTCAATTACTGAAGCCTATCCTCAATGAAATACATCCCTGCGTAGTAAATGAAGTAAAACACTCCAAGCAGAAGGAACTCCGTATCATTGATACTCTGGAGCCTGTCATGATGAGGCATAAACTCATTGTGAACCGCTCAGTTATCATGGAGGACTACAAGGTCTATGAGGTAAACCCTGTGTACTCCTTTGTGTACCAGTTGACTCGTCTCAGCCGGGAGAAAGGAGCATTGGCCCATGATGACCGCTTGGATGCTGTGACAATCGCTGTGGCTTACTGGCTCTCGGTTCTTGACAGGGATGCTCAAACTGGTCTTGATGAACTCCTAGAGGAACAACTAGAGGCTTGGCTTGACCCGGATAGAGGTGTCTTCTACATCGAAGAGAAACCTCAACCCCCCAAGAAAGGTACGGATATTTATTCAGGACTTCGTATAAATATGCTAAATGAGTTCTCCTAATTGCGGCATATATCACAAAGTCGGTAATTGCGGCATATCCCAGAGGGAGAACGAAAGGTATATACCATAGAGTATACACACAAGGTATGAATAAGAATTTATACATATCCAATGGTGTCCTGTGGTATGACCTCGACAAGTCCTCTATTGAATTGCTCCTCCTTGATATGGCTGAAGGTGTTGTCTTTAATGATAATTCCTTCAGCCTATTTTTATTATTGATTACTGATAAGGAGGTATCCCTATGACTTGGAAAGACAGACTTACTGTTGCTGTATGTATCTTCACTATTGCTTTATGCTCCTTCTTCTCTATCGGATGGATACTGAACTCCACTGGTGTCCTAAAGGTTGACCTGCCAATTCTCATTCAGGCTCTACAGGTCATCGAAAGAATCCTTGAGTTTCTATTAGGAGGTGCATAAGGCATGACTGCTATTATTGCTTATATCAAGACACACAAGAAGGAAATTCTCTGTGTGGTTCTATTGGTCATCGCTACCGCTACGCTTACATGGTACTTAACGAAACCGAAGGCTACGATACCCAATGTTATCCCAGAGACCGTTAAGGATGCAAAGGTAGAACAAAAGACTTCTCTTCAGGTAGTCCCTAAGACCTCTAAAAATGATAATGACCTTGAAGTGACTCAACACTACAAGGCCAATATAAATGGTGCTACTGTGGAAGTCCCTGTGGTCTCCAAAGAGATTGCAAAGGACGGTACTAAGGCTGTCGTTACCCAAGAGGTAGACATGACCAAGGTTATTAACTCCGCTCTGACTATCGAAAGAGAGAAAGTCAAACAGGAGTACAAAAAGAATTGGGAGATAGGTACTGGTATAGGTTCCCACAATGGAGACGTGTATATACCGATTGAAGCCCAAAGGAACTACGCTACTGACAAGGCTATCTCCGCTGAAATCCACTTGGATGCTGATGAATTGCTTAAAGGTCATCCAAAAGTTGAAGGATGGGAAGTGAAGTATAAGTGGAAATTCTAACGATAGATGAAACTGCTGATTATTTGAAAGTTCCTGTTAGACAAATTTATATGTTGGTTAAACTGGATGACTTCCCTGCTTTTAAGGTAGGTAAACATTGGCGTATCCAAAAAGATAAATTAGACGAATGGATTGAAAGACAGATAAAGGATAAATAAAAGTATAGTCACAAGGTCGCTAAACATTGTCACATCAATGTCACACGCCTTGTGACTTTCTTTGTCACACTTATTTCATTGTCACATTATTGTCACACAAAGAGAAAACACTTCCTCGGCTAAACCTCGGAAGTGTTGATTTTACTGGTGCGCCCGGCAGGATTTGAACCTGCGGCCTGCGGTTTAGGAAACCGCTGCTCTATCCACCTGAGCTACAGACGCATATTCCATTGTACGCAAAATATTATAGCAAATAGGATGAATCTTGTCAAAAATCCCGCCGTTTTCATTTATACCACATGCCCGGCAGCGTTCTTACAAGTCCTCCCGTGCTAGGATTCTTAAGCTTGTGATCAAGCCGGCCTGAGTTGTAAAGAAGTAATCCAATAATTGCGGACTGCCCGTAAAGTCCCCGGAAACCCGGGCGGATAAAATCGACTCCTGCCGTTTGGCCCTAAAACCCATAACCAAATACTGATTTTTAAATTTCGCGCTATTTTCAAACCATTGCCGGATCGCTTCCTTGCCGCGAAATTCCTGCCCTTCGGTATAAACAACCGCCTCCTCGGCAAAGCAGGCCACAAACGCCTGCCTGTCACCGCTGGACTTTGCCTCCATAAACGCAGCAATCCGTGGTGGCAATTTTATGGACATGTTCATCCCTTCCTTCATAACCCTATTAATTCTAATAGAACACACCTGTTGTTGTACCGGAGTATCTCCGCTGCGGCATTCACCTAATTGCCGTCTCAAATTATTATACCATCAAAAAGAGCAAATAGTCGCCTTCTTTGATGGTATAATCACATTTACGCTATAAACCAACCGGAAGCTCATTTACCTAAACTGGCCGTGCCGGTAATGCGACCCCAGTTAGCGTTGATAGCGGCAGCCATCATTTGTTTTCCTTTAATATCCAAATGCAGTCCGTCTGTCGCCAATTCGGTCGGCAATAATCCCTCTGGCGACTCCATGCCCTGAGCTACATCAATGTAGTCTTGCATCCGGATGAAGTCATTGATTTTCTGCCGTTCTTGCTGCCAATCCTCCGCAGTCGGTTCGTCAAACGCACGCTTAATATTATCCGGATTAATTGGCGGCAGCGTCAAGAAAACAGGCCGTATCCCATTGGCCAGGCATTTTTTCTTTAAAGCAGTCAAATCCTCAATAATATCCTCCGCTGCATAACCGCCGCGCATACTGTTGGAGCCTCCCATAATGATCAGGTAACGGGGCTTGAACGGCAGCACATCCTGTTCAAAGCGCTCCACCATCGTCGCGCTGGTATCGCCACTCTTACCCAGATTAATCACCGGAAAGTTCAGATAGTGCTGGTAGCTGTATTCCCAGTCCGACGGTGAATACGATACCGCACCGCCGCCATGGGTAATACTGTCGCCGTAAGTGGCCACATCAAAAGCGGCGCCGGCGGCAACACCAAATTTGCCGGCATCCGAATAGACCCCCACCGGATTGCCTTCCTGATCCATTGCCCGTACCCGCCAATAAAAAGGCTTTCTGCCGACTCGGGGCGTGGGATCATAATAGTCAAAGCCCACGGCAATGGCCGAGTCGATGCGATGCTGCGAAGGTTCTATATCATTAGGATTTTCCGGCAGATCATCGAGAATTTCTACTTCATACTTGTCCGCCCCAGCTACAGGAATCCAGGCATATACCGGATAAAGCAACACACTGCCCGCCGTTTGATTAAAAACCGAGGTAGGAATCGGCTTTAGCTGAATGTCCTTGTCCCGGTCCACATACACCTTTTGCACGTCGGAATCTTCCCCGACGCGCTGTCCGTCCAAATTCAGGCCATGGACCCGCCAATAAAAATAATCTTGTTCTAATTGGTCGCTTAGATCGACGTTATAGCCATTAACATAAATATGGGAAGTTGAAAAAAACGGTGCCGGCCGGAAACGTGGATCATCATACACACCCGGATTTTCCTGAAACAACTCAAGTTCATAAGCCACGGCTGACTCCACCTTGGTCCAGCGCAGCACAGGCTTTAAGGATGCCGGATCCTGCTGAGAAAACTCCACGGTTGCCTCCGGTTTATCCGGCCGGTACATTTTTTTCACAACCGTTTGGCCAGCCGTTGTTACCGCCTGTGTATCTACCGGATCTTCCGCCGCCGTTGTACGAAACAGGAAAAGACCTACAATAAAAAGTGCGGTACCACTTAGTAAAAAAAACTTTTTCACGGCTGCCTCCTTCTGGGCAACGTACTTTTCGCTCCCCTTACGTATATTTTTCCGGAAACCCTCTCGCTTTATGCTCCCGGCAAACCTTGTCTGTTTACTGATAATTATAATTATCTTTGGATAAAAAGGCTAGTATCTTGTAGCATTTAAAATAGCAGGTTAGCTTGCAGGGTAAAAAGATCACTGCAAGCTAACCTGCTATTCACTCAAGTCAAGGGACTAACCCTTATGGAAAACACCTGCTATCTATTAAAAAATACCCTCTCCTGACCGGATAGGAAAATATATCCATCCAGTACGCCTTGACAGCCGCTTGTAGCTGCTCCTATAATTTGAATAGTACAACTGACTGTTCAGTCCGGATTCTACGGAAGGAGGTGCGGCTATGAAGCCATTTTTGCGCCTGCTGCTTGTTCTTTGCCTTCTAATCTATCCTTCGGCCGCCGCCTGGGCCGGACCCCAGGAAGATTATGAAGAAGCTTATAAAATTTATCTGGCTGCCACCACAAGCGCAGCAGCCTATAGCGACCGTCTTGGCGAATTAAGCACCCGCTACCTGGAGCAGGACGGCTGGCAAATTGACCATTATGTTCAGCCCCAGGGCCGCTCGGGCGTTCGGTACCTGATTGCCCAGAAAAAGAATACACCCTTTTATTTTATCGCCATTGTCGGTACGGAAAATGAAAAGGATGTTAAACTTGACCTTAAAGTAGATAAAGTATATTTCACCGGCACTACCGATGAAGAAATTTCCGCCGCCGCGGCTAAAAAGAATGTACCTGATACCGAGCCTAAAGTCCATAAGGGTTTTTACCAATTCCTGCAGGCCGGACCGACGGCCACACTGCGCGGCCCCCGCCAGGGCAGCCTGGCGCTGCTCGATCTGCTGGCGGCGAACAAAGACCGCAAACTCTATCTGACCGGACACAGCCTCGGCGGTGCCGCTGCTACCCTGGGCGGCGCAAGACTAATCAGCAGCGGCATGACTTCCGGCCAGCTGGCGGTTATCACCTTCGGCGCCCCCGCTGTAGGAAATGCTGCTTTCGCCAGCAAGTTCGCCCCGATCTTGCCGGTAACCCGCGTCGTCCAGTCCGGCGATCCGGTCACCGGCGCGCTGCAAACACTGGTTGGCGGCTATCAGCAGTTTGGCCGGGAAATAAAATGGCCGGCCCCGGCTTTCGTAAGCGATTCCCATCAGTTAACAGGTTATATCGATTCGGCCATCAAAAATTATTATGACAAACGTCGCCTGGCTATGGAAGCCGGCATGCCGCTTCCCGCTTTTCCAGCCTTTGCCGGGTCCAGCCAGGATAGTGCCTATATCTTGCCGCTGAAAAACAGCTTGCCCGAGAACCTAACCAGCGAATTTTGGTATATGAATGAAGCTTTGCAGGATGAATACCGCCGCACTTTCTCCCGCCAGGTAACACCTGCGGACATGCCGAATTCCTGGCAACAGGCAGCAGCGGCCTCCGGCTGCCGCTGGGTCATTGCCTCCGAAGTCAGTGCCAGCCGCGTTAAGCAAGAAAAGAATACCTATTATATCACCCTGACTCAGACAATCTATGACGCAAAGACCGGCGCTGTCGCCGACACAGCCATTTATTCCACAGGCACCTATACGCTGACTCCCCTGGAAGCCTTTATCCATGCCTTTAAAGAAATGAATATCCATATGAGTACCCGGCTGGCTAAAACTGCCGTATAGTGTCGGTTCCTGTCAGGCGATTGATTGCTTTGCCCAACCTCATATCCAGTATTAACCGCGGTCTGTTCCATAAAAAGAACAGGCCGCTTTTTTAGCGCCCTGTAAGGTACTAAAGTTCTTTCTTATGCCCAAATAAAAAGACATCTGTTGTCACACTTCCATCAGGCTCAGGATACTTCTGTTTCTCGCTGTGGATACAAACCACCTGATTTTCAGCCAGGAGACTTCTTAAAGCGGCTTCCTGAAAATAATTAAAATATAGCGCATCCTGTGAAAAACTGGTGGTTTCAAAACCGGGCTGCTTACCCTCCATAAAGCTTACATATAGATAACCGCCTGGCTTTAACCATTCTGCAGCACGAGCCAAGAGACGTTTAGCCGCTTCCGTTTCCAGATGCACAATGCTGAACGAGAGAATAATCGCATCAAAAGCTGCTGCCGGGAACACTGCTTCTCGCGAATCCTGCAAATAAAACTTTCCCTGTGGAACATGCTGTCTGGCCAATTCCAGCATTTTTTCCGAGAGATCAATGCCTGTAATCTCCAGCCGTTTCGCCGCACAGAGCTGCCTGGCCACATTCCCCGGACCACAGCCAATATCCAAAATACAAGCTCCGTCTTTTAGATAGTCGGAAAATTTTCCAATCTGCCTAACGTAGGGAGTATAGTTCATGAATTTTTCAGCAAACCGCTGATAATTTTCGTTATAGGCGGCAATCGTGTTTTTCGTTTTATCCTCCATACAGCATCACCCCATTCCTTCTGGTGGTTTATCTGGACAGTACTTCGCTATACCCGCGTCCTGTTCCTCTCCGGTATTGACAATCTTCGCCGTTCTGCCTATTAGTTAAAAACCTATCTCCGGCGAAAGATCCCTGATTATCCGGAAAAAGAATAAACCTGGGCTAGATGGTTCACATTCCCCATCTTTTCCCAGGAAATAATTCTTTCCTTAAAACAGTCTGGCAATACCAATCCCCAGCCAGGTAGCAAAAAAGCCGATTCCCAAATTAAGTCCTACATTATAAAAAGCCCGCAAGACATCGGCAGTTTGCAGCAATCGCAGCGTTTCATAACTAAAGGATGAAAACGTAGTCAAACCGCCTATTAAACCAACGGCGACAAGCAGTCGCCAGTAGGGGCTGATGCTTAACCGCTCGGTGGCCATTGTCAAAAACAAACCGATAATAAAGCACCCTACCACATTGACAAGCAACGTCCCAAAGGGAAACTCCGGGCCAAATCGCTCCGCCATCCAGTTGGACACTAAATACCGGATGACTGAACCAATGCCACCGCCGACCGCTACTAAAACAATTCCCAACATATACTTTCACCTCTCTTGCTTCAACCATTACTCTGTTATCGTTTTGGCGGCTTATGACCGTATTTGATAACTTCTATATCGTCAATCGTAACCATTCCCTCCTCCAGCATATCATCCAGAAAAGGTAATAGCTTGGCAACATAATCCTCGCTGTCGATAATCTCCACTAAAATGGGTAAATCACTGGATAAATCCACAATACTGGCCGTATGAATCCGGCTGTTGGCCCCATAACCCACGATGCCGCGGAACACCGTCGCTCCTGCCATGTCCAGTTCCTTAGCCTTCTCCACAATGGCTTGATACAAAGAACGCCGTTTCCAGTGATCGCTTTCCCCGATATAAATCCGTAATCGTTTGGCCTGACTCGCAATTTTGGGCACAAAGACTCCTCCTTCAACTTGATACCAATCAACTTTTTATAGCCCTGCTGCCTACAACCACCTAAACCGGTATAGCAGCGTGTATGATCCTTTGCAGCCTGGTCGCCGGCTGCCACCACGGCAGCCAATACGGCCCGGGCCAGCCAGCTACCGGGCCGTATTTTTGTAATTTTTTCATTAGCCTCAGAGAGTGCTTAATTATCCGAAACAACCCTAACAGCGCTTTTTGTACCATACTTCGTTAACATTTTTTGATATGCTATCTTTATTTTACCACAACAACCGGCACTTTAGCATAGGTAACCACCTTTTGCACCACACTGCCGATAATCAGACTTTTAAATCCGCCCATGCCCCGGGTACCCATGACAATCAAATCGGCCCTGCGATCAACAGCGTAGCGCATCAGGCTCTCTGCCGGATGGCCCTTTAGGATTTCCGTCTGTAGAAAAATCCCCTGTTCCTCACCATAAACCACAGCCTGCTCCAGCAGCGGCCGGTACTGTTTCTCCCCATCGGCGTACCATTCATCCACTTCGTCAATGCTGGAGCTAAATTCAGGGGGCTTAACCACGCTGACTACGACCATCGTCGCCCCCTCAAACCTGGCAGCCAGGCCTACCGCCCAGACTAACGCCTTGTGGCTGCCGGCTGAGCCGTCATAGGCCACAACTATTTTTTTCAGATCCATGTCAATCGGCCTCCCTCTCCCTGATAACCATGTTTTTTATCACTGCCGGCGATTCGCTGGTCTCATCTGTCGGGAAAAACCACTTTTGGGCGATCATCGTCGGCACCACAGCACTCAAAATGACGGTTGCCACCAGTACACTGTACTGTCCCTCATTAATATAATGGTTAGTTAGTCCGTACAGGGACGAAATGGTGCCAAAGGTCAGGCCGGTGCTCATTAGCAAGGTAGTGTAAATACCGGTGCGCGGTGTATAGTGAAACCAGTTAGTCGCCGGCAGTACGCCGATAAATTTAGTCGCCATCTTGATCAGCAGGAAAACCAGGATGGTCCCGGACATCGTATACAAAGCGCCCACCGATACCAGTACTCCCGCTTTAATGAAATAAAACGGCGTAAAAACGGCAAACACAATAGCCCGCATCTTCGTCAACGTTGGCTTGTAATGCTTGAAAAAGCGGGCCATGGCCATGCCGATAATATAGGCCGGCAGTACCGCTTCGCTGCCGCTGATCACCGCCAGGTAGGCCAAAGCCAAGAGTACCAGAAAAATAAACTTGATTTCCGGCTCGCTGACTCGTCCGCCATACCATTTGAATACCCTGGCAGACAGCGGGGTAATAACCACTACGGCTACAATCATAACCGCCGTAAACCAGACAACCTTTAGCGAAAATCCGGTAAAGAGCAGTCCTAAGGCCAGCACCGTCCCCAAATCAGTGACAAAGCAGGCCGCCAGAATGCCTTGCCCTAGTCGACTGGCCGACAGCCCGCTTTCTACCATGACGGCATATACGACGGCCACCGAGGTGGTTGACAGCGCAATGCCGGCAATTTTAGCGGCATTACCATCCCAGCCGAACACATACTCGGCAAACCACATACCGCCCAGAAAGGGCAGCAGAAACGACAAAAAGCCAATCACCAGACTTTCTTTCAGGTTGCCTTTGAGGCTGTCGGGATCAATCTCAGCCCCGGCGAGAAAGGTTAATACCACAGCACCAAAGCCGGCTAAAAATGTAACCCACGGTGTAATCTCCAAATGCACGGCGTTGCCGCCAATCACACCCACGGCAATCTCCATCAGCGCCACCGAAATGCCCAGCCGGATAGACAGGACGGTGGCAATAAGGGCCAGCAGCACCCACTGCGCGGCAATAGCAAAGTTCTGTTCCATTGACAGCTACCTCCTTGTTAGTCCTTGACTAATACTCCCGGGGTGTGTTTTAAATTAGCGGAATGTTCCATGTCGAATAATTTTTGTGAAAAGACAATCTTCGCAAGAAGAATGGCCCTTACTTCTAAAAATTTTAACGATGGATGTCAAAAAAGCACGCTTCAAAGCACTCCGAACCATTTGCCAACACACCCTAGGGAAGGTAGGAGTTATTACCGCGTTCACTGCGGGGTTATGGCGAACTCCATCGCCGGTTTTTACGCCGTACTGCCTGAAAACCCAACCGGCCAGCCTGTCATTGGGCGGCAAAAGGATTGCCGAAGACAGCTTTTCCGCCCAGCTCGGCCTCAATCTCCAACAGGCGGTTATATTTGGCAATGCGTTCGCTGCGGCAAGCCGAACCGGTCTTGATCTGGCCGCCGCCCATGGCCACGGCAAAATCGGCCAGGAACGCATCTTCGGTCTCGCCGGAACGGTGGGAAACAACATAATTCCAGTCGGCCTGGCGGCACATTTTTATGGCCTCCACCGTCTCGCTCACCGTACCGATCTGATTTAGCTTAATAAGCACCGCATTGGTGGTCTTCTCCTTAATGCCGCGGGCAATGAATTTGGTATTGGTGACAAAAATATCGTCGCCTACAATCTGCAACGCCTGACCGAGGGCTGCCGTATGCTCCCGGAAGCCGTCCCAGTCATTTTCCGCTAATCCGTCTTCCAGAGAAACCAGGTAATATTTCTTGGCCCATTCCTTGTACAGCGCCGTCATTTCACTGCTGCTCTTTACTCCCTGCCCTGATTTTGTTAAATGATACTGACCATTTTCATAAAACGAACTGGCTGCCGGGTCAAGTGCCAGAGCAATATCCACACCCGGCACATAGCCGGCTGACCGGATGGCCTCGATAATCAACTCGCAGGCCTCCTCATTGCTCTTCAGGTTAGGTGCAAAGCCGCCCTCATCACCCACGCTGGTGGCATAACCCTGTTGTCCCAAAAGCTTTTTGAGCGCGTGAAAGGTTTCCACACCATATTGCAGGGCTTTGGCAAAGGTAGGCGCGCCGACCGGCATAACCATAAACTCCTGAAAATCCACACTGTTGTCGGCATGCTTGCCGCCGTTTAAAATATTCATCATCGGCACCGGCAGCCGCACCGCCTCGCTGCCGCCCAGATAGGCATAGAGTGGCAAGCCCCGTTCTATCGCTGCGGCCCGGGCAGCCGCCATGGAAACGCCCAGAATGGCGTTGGCGCCTAAATTGGCCTTAGTCGGTGTACCATCCAGCTCCAGCAGGAGCTGATCAATCGCCGCCTGATCGCCGGCATCCTGCCCGATCAGTTTCGGGGCTATGCGATTGTTGACATTGGCCACAGCCTGCAAAACCCCCTTACCGCCATAACGCGTCTTATCCCCGTCCCGCAGTTCCAGTGCCTCATTCTCACCGGTAGACGCGCCCGAAGGCACCGAAGCCGATGCCCTGCTGCCACCGGCCAGTTCCATATTGACCCGGATGGTCGGATTCCCCCGGGAATCCAAAATTTCTAACGCATTTACACTGACAATCCTGCTGCTCATACATAGCGCCTCCTTCGATAAATTACCTATAAGATTTGTTAGCAAACACCTATCAATACATTTAACTCTAATTTTTTCACCAATTAAACTTATATTAGACTTGTTCTTAGCAGCGGGCAGAAAAAAAACAGACTCCTACCACCTAAGTGGTAGGAGTCATTACCGTCTGCACGGACTTAAAGGCGAACTCCATCGCCGCTATAAAAATATGGCTTTATTATATCAGCCGGTCTGATTCTGCGTCAATAGCAACCGCTTTGCCAAACTCTGGCTCTACGGTAGTTACTTGCTGCAGAAGCTGCTGCATTTGCCTGGCAGCCCGCTGCAGCCGGCTGCACCGGTCTGCCACATCCTCAGTTTGTCCCTGTTTTTGCTCCGCCGCGGCGGCAACTGCCTGGGCAGTCCCGTCCACCGCCTCGGCCAGCCGGGCGCTAAAGGCTGCCCGGAAGGAATGAAAGGCCGCCTCCGTATTCTGTAAAAGAGCCCAACGCAGGCTTTCCACATTTCGCAGCACCAGGGCTTCCACCTGCCGTTCCAGCCGCTTGCGGATACGAACAAACCGAAATGAGGCCGGCAGCAGTACCTCCAGCCAGGTGTGGGGAATTCCCCCCAGGCCTGTTTGCCATTCCGTTTTTACCCAATAGGGCTGACGTTTCATTTGAAAGGTCAACTCCTGCTCCACCGCCTGATAATCAAGGGCAAAAATGGTAGCCGCCGTCTGACGTACCGCCTGAATCAATGCCTCAGCCCGCTGCTGATGAACAGCCATTACACCGGCCAGGTAGTCGCTAAACTGGTCGGCAGTGGCTGACAGTTCCCGGTCAAAGAAAGGAGCAACAGCCGCCATCAAGGCAGTCTGAGCGTCCCGCTCCAGACCGGGACGTTCACCACCGCTCAGCTCTTTTGCCACCACATGGGATAAGTAGTCCCGGGCCTTCCGCCGCAGGACGTCGGCCTGCTTCTCCAAAAAATCCAAAGCCCGTTTGCGGTCGCCGGCCAGTACGTCATCGGCCTGCTGCTCTTCGGCGGTCAATTCTGTTAGTTTCTGCCGCAGCGTTGCCTGCTTGGCGGCCAATTCATCGACCGGCATAAGCAGGACCTGGACGGCAAGCTCCAGCTCCAACAAGGCCTCCCGCAGCACGACAGCCAGCTTGGTTTCAATAGCCACGGCCAGTACCGCCTGCATTTCCTGCCGGAAGAAAGCTGTTAATGCCTCCTCCAGCAGGCCTAACCCACTAGCCGCCAGCAGACGGCTATCACCTCTCTCTTTGCCCAAAACTGCCTGCCGGGCCGATACCCGATAGACGGTTTCCACTGTTATGCCGGCCTGTTCCCGCAAAACCTGCCGCAAAAAGCTAACCATGGTATCCTGTTCCTCACCGCTGAGATGATCAGCCTTATTGAGCACAAAAAACAAACGCCGGACATGATGCTGCACAATCTGCAGAAATGCCAATTCCGCCGCCGTAACCGGCGGGTCGGCCGATACAACAAACAGCGCGGCATCACACTGGGCAAGAAACCGGAGCGTCGTGTCCGTATTATGCCGGAAAGTAGAACCAATGCCCGGCGTATCAATTAGGACGACTCCGCCAGCCAGCAGTGCTGCCGGATATTCTACAATTACCTGCTCCACTTGCAAACAATTGGCCGGGTTGGCCTGTTCCGCCACAAACCGGCTCAAATAGTCTGCCAGTGACACATCATCATCAAACACACCCTGGTCTTCCCGTCCGTCAGCAAACGTTATATATGCCCGCCGCCCGATCCCCTGGCGGATGACGGTCGGTAGGGCCGTCACCGGCACCAAGCTGGACGGCAAAAACGGGCCGCCCAGCAAAGCATTGATCAGGCTGCTTTTGCCACGCTTAAATTGCCCCAGCACCGCCAAATGAAATTGTTTTTCCCTCAGCCGCTCCGCTAGGTTTTCCACCCGGACAGCATGCGGGATAAATCGATTGCCAACCTGCCTTAGCTGCCCGGCTGCCTCTTCCAGCAGTCCGGTCAGGCAGGCTTCCTGTTCCGGCATACGGTCATATTTCATCCCGCTCTCTCCCTTCTCAAGCTGCCACTGCTCCGTGTTTCAGCACGGGCATGGTCAGACGCCACTTACCAAATAAATCAGGCATACCCGGCGTTTAAAACAGCCCAGCAGCCGGTAAAGCCGATTCAGCCATAACCGGCCGGCCGGAGCCACCGGAACCAGCCTTTTAAAATCAGTTTCTTTAACCGATTCCACCGTCACCATTCCGTCGCTGCACATATCATCAAGACAGTTCAGCAACTGCCAAAGCCGGGACTCCCGGTCCAGTACCTCAATCATCACCGGCAGTTCCTGACAAAGCTTCCACGGCTGTTCCACATGCCAGGTGTCACTGCCGCCATACCCCATACAGCCCTGCAGCGCAGCAACCCTGACAATTCCCAGGGACTTGGCTTTCCCTACCACCGCTTGATACAGCGACCTGCCCCGGTAACGGTCAGTGGTTTGTAAATAGATACATATTCGCAGAACCGGGTCTTTTTCTTGCATAGTCTTCTACCCCCTATGTTTCTGGGTAACCACTGATTAACAACCGCTCTCCCTCATCCCGGCAGGCTGGCTTTCTTGCCGCGTACCTCTTCCAGTAAATCAGCCAACTCCAACAGGTAATCCTGCACCGGGGCCGAGAAGCATAACGCGATGCCCTCCCCCGTCAACTGTAACCGCCAAATGCCGGTCTGCTCACCAATCGCCGGTATCAACTGCCAGTCTTTAATCTTGGTTAACGGAACATACCGGTGTACTATTCCATACCGGCCGGTATTTCCGTCGCTGCCGTCGTCACTTATGCAAATCAGTTCCTTATCGGTCAACACACTTACATAAGCAGGCACTACACGGCGCTGAAAAAACAGCAGCCACGGAACGTCGATCTCCGGCTGATACACCTGCCCCAATATCCGTTCTCCCGGCAGAAGGCTGTCCCGGGCATAACTCCAGAATTTGTAGTCCGCGGCGGCCAACCCGGCCAGTTTGGCCTGTTCCTCCACCAACGATGCATTGCCTGTTCCGGTCCAGCTCCGGCGGACAGCCTGCACTATCCGGGTAAACAGCGGCGCCACGACCGCGTTATATTCTACCTGAACCGAAGCCGGCCGCCCACCTGGAACGCCGCTCAGCCGCAGCCAGGAATACAAATGTACTGCCCCCTGTTCCACATAATCGATCTCGTCAAACAACCACTCACTACTGCTAACCCCTCCTGGCGTATTTTCCAACACCGTAACTCCCTGTTCGGACAATACCGTCAGTCGGGCGTTCACTTTACGATTGCCCCAAGCATCGGGCGGCGAATAAATCAAATACGGCAAAGGCCGGTTAAAGTCGACAAACGGCCAAAACGATTCGGGAAATTCCTCCCGGGAAATAACCTGGCGGGCCCAGGCATCAGTCAGCGACGGCATGTGTGTTCCCTCCTTTCTGTATGTAAAAAAACAAAGACTCCTACCGTTTTCCGGTAGGAGTCATCACCTGGCCAGCCAGGATTGGAGCGAACTCCATCGCTCTCTTACTTACTCTTATTGTAACAATTGGGAAGTGTCCCCGTCAAGCATCCGGCAACTTTCCTCCTGTTTCCCTAGTGTCATAACACACAGCAGCACCTGCCAGGACACTCTGCCGCCATAGGCTGGATACCCTCTAAGAAAAAACCCGCCGCCCTGTTGATCAACTTTTTGGGGCATTCGCCAACCCTTGTTAAAGCAGCCTTAGCTTCGTAACGTTGCAATCAGCCGTTGGGGCTGTAAAAGCAGTTTGATGGCCTCCACCGGCGACTGAACCACAACGTTTGCCAGCGACAGCAGGCACGCCCCGGCTCCTTCCGGGCCTAATACGCAGATTCGCAGCCCGGCAATAAAAAACATGGGTTGATCATTGACGCCATTACCGATGACTACGGTATGCTCAGAACCCCACGTTTGAACATACCGGGCTTTATCTGTACCATCTTGTCCCGGCTCCAATATAATAAGTTCCACTCCCGGCAAGTCTGCCAGTGCCTGGCGTGCCAAGCCAAACGTATCTGCCGTTATTACGGATACCTGTATCTTGGCTGACAGCTCAACCAGTAAGTGACGCACGTCCTCACTTATTCTTCCTTCCTCTGCCAATGTTCCATTAAAATCAAATACCGCATGGCGGAATTCATACTGTCTGCCATTAGGCAACTGTACAGAAATCACTTTCTCCACTCTCCCTCGTATAGCATGTAATCTTTCATCGGTAGAACAGTTTGGCGACACCTGTTCTCAGCCATGCAGCTAGGGAATCACTAATTTATTTACAATGCACATCCTGACGGATCTTTTTCCGTCTGGCTGCGTCAGCAAAACCTTGAAATAGGGACCGCTATTCCTGCGGTTTTACTTCCTTGCCAGCCGAAAAAATCTCTCGCCAGGCCGGCAGGTTTATTAAATCAGCGGTTCCCTAGAAATCCGTCCACGATACTGAGCCGCTACGCCACCATGTCACACAGGTCCTCTTCTCAAAAGGCTGCAACCCAACACAAACAATTAACTCCGCTACTGCTCCTTGGAGAACTGGCGGCCATATTTGATAACCTCCGCATCATCAATCATAACCATTCCTTCTTCCAACGCATCATCCAAAAAGGGCAGCAGCTTGGCAATATACTCCTCACTGTCG
>NZ_FQZD01000056.1 GCF_900141835.1 Propionispora hippei DSM 15287
GGCAAGGGGAATGACTGGATGTTCGGCGGCGCCGGCAAGGACGTGTTCGTGTTTAATAACGATTTTGGCAACGACCATATTGTCAGCAGCAACTGTACCGATACGGTAAAGTTCACTAATATTTTCAATGCCAGTGAGTACAGCTTAAAGCAAAGCGGCGACAGCCTGGTGATTGATTACCGGCAGACAGGTGCGACCAAGACGAATGAACTGGTCCTGGACAACTGGTTTGCCAGCGGCGACCGGGTAAACCAATTCTCCTTCAACGACGGCATGTATACGGTTAAAGATAAACAGTTTGTCAGGGTGGTCTGAGGAACCGTTGGCAGGAAAGCACGGGGGTGGTGTCAAACATATGGTGTGATATAGGCTGCACAAGATGTGTTGCTGGAAGGGGATGGGTGATATCTATGAAAATGCCGGTGCTGTTTATCGGCCATGGCTCGCCGGTCAATATTCTGGAAGACAATCTGTATACCAAAAGCCTGGCAAGGCTGGGCAAACGCCTGCCGGCGCCTGAGGCCATACTGGTTGTATCGGCGCACTGGCTGACAGAAGGCAGTTATGTGACTGCTTCGGCGCAGCCGGAAACTATATATGATTTTTACGGCTTTTCCCCGGAATTGTACCAGGTACGCTATGACTGCCCCGGATCGCCTGTCACGGCAGATTTGGTGGAAACGGTGACAGCGGGGAGGGTCCGCCTCGATGCCTGCCGCGGCATTGATCACGCTGCCTGGGCGGTGCTTAAGCATATGTATCCGGCCGCCCATATTCCGGTTCTGGAAATGAGTCTGGATGCCAATAAGTCGCCCCGTGAACACTATGAGTTGGGAAAATGTCTGGCGCCTTTGCGGGAACAGGGCGTGCTAATCATAGGCAGCGGCAATATTGTTCACAATTTGCGGCGGGCAAGATTTTCCCAGTTGTATGGCGGAGCGTACGCCTGGACACTGGCCTTTGACGGCTTGGTGGAGGCAGCCCTGCTTGCCGGTGACCATGACAGCCTGATTCATTATGAAAAGCTGCCGGACGCCGACCTGGCCGTTCCTACAGATGAGCATTTCCTGCCTTTACTGTATGCCAGCGCTTTACAGGAAACGGCCGATACGCTGAAGTTTACCTGCAAGGATATTCAGAACGGCTCTATTTCGATGCGGGGTCTGATATACAGTGCGCCCAAGGGGGATTGACCATCAATTGCCGTCGTGAAGAAAGTCGGGGAAGCAGCTTGCCCCGGCTTTTCTCATGTAATCGTAAAAATGGTTACCGGGCTCGAAAGACGGGAAAGCCGCGTAGCTTGGATTGATTGGCCGCCCTGTCCGGGCAGGCGTCCCAGGCCGCGACGTAGATTGTGCTTCGATTGCCGGTGTGGCGAGGTGCGGCAGAGCAGATTAAAGCAACGGGGAGATTGGTGAACTGAGCCACAGTCAGCCTGTGCTTTGGCGCTTTGTGGTGGACAAGCTTGCCGGATGTTTTTTCAAAACTGTGAATATGAGAGCAAAGCTGAGCAGCGGGGAAGGAAAGCGGGATAACTTTGAAATTCCTCGGTTTTTAGTGATTTTGTAATTTACTACGTTAAAGTACAATAGGAATAAATGATGATGCAATGGGGGAATGGGTGTTGAAAAAGTGGTTGTGTGCGGCACTTGGTTTGCTGATGTTCGGGATGCTTGCAGCGGGCTGCGGCAATAGCGGGCCCAAAAAGATCGTGGTGGGACTGGACGATAACTTCCCGCCCATGGGTTTTCGGGATGAGAGCAATGAAATCGTAGGTTTTGATATTGATATGGCTAAGGAAGCTGCTAAGCGGGCCGGTTTGGAAGTGGAGTTCAAGCCTATTGACTGGAGCAGCAAGGAAGCAGAATTGAATGGCAAACGGGTGGATGTTTTGTGGAATGGCTTGACGATTACAGAAAAGCGCAAGGAAAATATTGCGTTTACCAAGCCTTATATGGAGAATCACCAAATCATTATCGTAAATGCCAACTCGCCGATTAAAACCAAGGCTGATTTAGCCGGTCAGGTAGTCGGCACCCAGGATGGCAGCAGCAGTGTGGAAGCTCTGGAAAAAGAGGAAGCTGTCCTGAAATCCTTTAAGGAATTAAAAAAATACGGTGACTATGTGGCCGCTTTGATGGATCTGAAAGCAGGCCGTCTGGGCGCTGTGGTTGTGGATGAAGTGGTCGGACGCTATTACATCGCGAAAAAGCCCGGCGAGTACACGGTATTAAACGATAATTTCGGAACGGAAGAATACGGTGTGGGGCTGCGCAAGGATGACAAGGCATTGCTGGATAAGCTGCAAAAAGCGATGGATGATATGAAAAAGGACGGAACGTCCGGCAAGATTTCACAGAAATGGTTTGGCGCGGAAATCGTAAAGTAGAGAAATAGGAATAAAGTGCCGGTGGATTTGGCCACAGGCACTTTATTCGTGTAAAACAGCAGCCATTTTTATTATGAGGTTACAGGAGAGTTTGTTATGCAATATGTAGGGACAATTATTGGACCGATGCTTGACGGGACAGCGGTAACGTTGAAGATGTTCTTTATCACTATTATCCTGGCGCTGCCGCTGGGCTTATTACTGGCCTTGGGGCGCATTTCCCGCTACAGGTTTTTACGCGGCGGGGTCGGCTTTTATATCTGGCTGCTGCGTGGCACACCGCTGATGCTGCAGCTATTGTTTGTTTATTTTGCTTTGCCGCTGCTGCCTTATGTCGGAATCCGGCTGGATGATTTTCCAGCGGCCGTGCTGGCCTTTGTCTTAAACTACGCCGCCTATTTTGCCGAGATTTTCCGGGCCGGCATTCAGTCGATCGATCGCGGACAATATGAGGGTGCCAAGGTGCTGGGCATGAACTATATACAGACCATGCGACGCATCGTGCTGCCTCAGGTCATTCGCCGTGTGCTGCCGCCGGTCAGTAATGAGACTATCACGCTGGTCAAGGATACTTCGCTGATTTACGTGCTGGCAATGAACGATTTGCTGCGTACTGCCCGGGCCATTGTGCAGCGGGATTTTTCCACCACTCCTTTCCTGGTGGCGGCGGCTTTTTACCTGGCCATGACGCTGGTGCTTACCTGGTTGTTCCAAAAACTGGAGCAGCGCTATGCTGCGTATGATGAGTAGAGGTATACAGATGAAAATCATAGAGGCGTATAATATTCATAAACAATTTCAGAAGCTGGAAGTGCTAAAGGGCGTTTCATTAACGGTGGAGCAGGGGGAAGTCGTGGCAATTATCGGACCTTCCGGTTCGGGAAAAAGTACGTTTTTGCGCTGTTTAAACCATTTGGAAACCATCGACCGGGGAACGATCAAAATAGCAGGTGAGACGATGGTTGCCGCCGAACGGGACGGGGACGTCGGCTATGTCTCAGAAGCGGCGATCCGGCGTATTTGCGGCAAAATGGGAATGGTGTTTCAGCAGTTTAACCTGTTTCCCCATTTGACGGTATTGGAGAATCTGATTGAGGCGCCGCTGCTGGTTCAGCAGGCACGGCGGGAAGTTATCATCCCGGAAGCGGAGCTGTTATTGCGTAAGGTCGGGCTGGTTGAAAAAAGGGACAATTATCCGTCAAGGCTGTCGGGCGGGCAGAAGCAACGGGTCGCCATAGCCAGGGCATTGGCTATGAAGCCGGAGATCATGCTGTTTGACGAGCCTACGTCGGCACTTGACCCGGAACTGACCGGCGAGGTGTTGAAGGCCATGCGGCAACTGGCGGAGGAGCATATGACCATGCTGGTGGTAACCCATGAAATGGGCTTTGCCCGTGAGGTAGCCAACCGGGTTATCTTTATGGATAATGGTGAAATTGTCGAGGAAGGAGTGCCGGAAAAAATATTTACAGCACCTTCCCATCCGCGTACTCAGGCTTTTTTGGAACGGATGCTATAAAATACAAGACAGAGGCTTGCTTCCCGGATAAGGCGGGAAGCAAGCCTCTTTTGGTGATTTGGGCCAGACTCCAGGGCATAACCGGCAAGGAGCGCTCTGGTCAGCGCAAGGCTGCTTCGCAGACATTGGCTATTGCGGCGGAACGTGCTATGATGAAAAGAAGTTATTGTGCCGCTAAAAGGAGAAATATACAGTATGAATGGGGACAAGTTGAGTGAGCAGGCGTTTGCCCAAATTATTGCCGATCATGGCGGACGACTGTATCGGGTCGGTGGCTGTGTCAGGGATGCTTTTTTAGGGAAAACGCCTAAGGATATTGATTTTTGTATCACTGGTATGGTCAAGAAGCAATTTAAGCAACTGTTTCCGGCCGCCGAGGAGCAGGGAAAATCTTTTCCGGTTTTCCGGCTGCTGGTGGACGGGGTTTGGTGTGAAGCAGCCTTTGCCCGGACTGAACGTAAAGAGGGCAGTGGCTATAAAGGTTTTGTTGTCCGTTCCAACCCCAAGGTAACGATCGAAGAGGACTTGTTTCGCCGGGATACCACCGTTAACTCAATCGCCGTTGACTGCCTTACCGGATTGGTAGTTGACCCCTTTCAGGGGCGGGCGGATATTGCCGGGAAATTATTGCGGGCGACCAGCGTTCATTTCGCCGAAGATCCAGTGCGGGCGCTGCGGCTGGCCGGACAGGCGGCCCGGCTGGATTTTACCGTCGAGCCGGCTACGTTGGCGCTGGCCGGTCAGGTTGCCGGTGAACTGGCCCAGGAGCCGCCGGAACGGCTGCTGGCGGAACTGACGAAAGTTTTGACTGATGCCGCCGAACCGGACCGATTCTTTCAGGTGCTGGCGGCAGCAGATTTGCTAAGAGTTGCGTTCGGCGAACTGGCTGCTTTGCCGTCGGATAATTTTGCTGACTCTATGACCAACCTGCGGGCGGTAGCCCGGGTGACGGCCAAGCCGAAGCTGCGGTTTGCCGTATTCGGTCTGGAACTGGCGGAGGAAGACTTGAACCGCTGGAACCAAAGGATGACCTTGCCGGGAGAATGGCTGAAGGCGGCGCTGACATTGGGCAAAGTGGCAACACTGCTCAGCGAGCCGGCACCTGGGCCTGAGCGGATTGTCCAGGCCCTGCAGCTTTTGGGACGGGGCGTATTGCCGGTGGAGGAGTTTGATCTGATCAGCCGGACTGTCGCCGCACCTTATCCCCGGCTAGACCCGTTTAAGGCCGCTCTGGCAACCCTGCCCCGCGAAACCGCGCCCCCCGGCCTGTCAGGCCGCGAACAGGGCCAGTGGATAAAACAACGCCAAATAGAGGCTATAGCCAAACTACTATAATTTTTGCAGGCACTACCGCTCAAGCCGGATAGTGCCTGCTTTTATTTTATCTCTCAAGAAGGGGCTTAGTTATTCAGAGTTTCGTATGAAAAACAGGCTGTTCATTTGTAACCGTCTGGGGTTTGGTTCTACTGGCCATTACGGAAAAAGACGGTCCGCAGGATGACCCCAGGGGGAGTTTCCGTTAAGAAATCCGCCTATGCCCTTTGGGTATTTGTCTGAGCGAAGCGAGTTGACGGATTTTAGGAAAATCCTCCTGGGGTCAAGTCTTTTGGAGTGTCAGGCCTAGATTTTTTGCTTACTTTTGTATCATGACAAAAGTAAGAATAGAACAGCTAGAAAAAATTATCTCAATAAGGCAACAATGGAGTGCTGTGCTAGAACCAATATCAAATGAAAAACTTATCAGGTAGATAAGGAAAAAGTATGAAAACCCCAATAAAATCCAACACTATAGCCAGTGCTGTACCAACCTTGAAAACAGAAATTGCTGACGGTTAACATTTCGCCATCATCTTTCCGTTTCAAAGTTGATACAGCACGGAGACATTACCTTACTACGAGCGGGAGGAACGCGGATGAAGAAGTTTGTTTGTACGGTTTGCGGCTATGTGCACGAAGGGGACGAGGCACCGGATAAGTGCCCTGTCTGTAAAGCCGGTAGGGAAAAATTCAAGGAAATGTCCGGTGAATTGGCCTGGGCCGATGAGCACCGGGTCGGGGCAACCAAGGATATCCCCGCCGAGATGGTGGAAATGCTGCGGGCCAATTTTACCGGCGAATGTACGGAGGTGGGGATGTATCTGGCCATGTCACGGCAGGCTGACCGGCAGGGCTATCCGGAAGTGGCGGAAGCCTATAAGCGAATTGCCTTTGAAGAGGCCGAGCATGCCGCCAAATTTGCCGAATTGTTAGGCGAGGTTGTGGCCAGCGATACCAAGGCCAACCTGAGTGCCCGGGTAGAGGCGGAGTATGGTGCCTGTGAAGGGAAGAAAAAACTGGCGGTCATGGCCAAACAGTTGAATTTTGACGCCATTCACGATACGGTGCATGAGATGTGCAAGGATGAAGCCCGGCATGGCTGTGCGTTTAAGGGCCTGCTTGACCGGTATTTTAAATAACAGGAGGGAATATTGTTGGATAAAATTCGTTGTGATGTTGTTAGCTGTGCTCATAACAAAGACCGTGCTTGTTACGCGAACTGTGTGGATATTGTCGGAAGCTCGGCACGCGATGCCCAGTCCACCAACTGTGGATCTTTTTTAAACAAGGCCCACTATTCCCAGCTTACCGACAACACCCTTAGCTCCGGGTCCTGCGACTGTCTGCAATGTGCGGTGGAAACCTGTAAGTACCATGACAATCACTTGTGTGCGCTGGGCTCCATTCAGGTCAGCGGCGGCGCCGTCGATTATTACACTTACACTCAGTGTTCCAGCTTTGTCTGTCAGGACTAGTTCTGGAAAGACAAAAAAAGCTTCCGCCGCCAGATGTGGTGCGGAAGCTCTGTTTTTGACCGGTTTTCTAGACATAGAAGGAAGCCAGCACCAGTGTAATCGTGCTGAGCAGCTTAATTAATACATGCAGTGACGGACCGGCCGTATCTTTGAACGGGTCGCCTACCGTGTCGCCAACGATGCTGGCTTTGTGGGCTTCCGAATTTTTCCCTTCATAGACACCGCTCAGTTCGATGCACTTTTTGGCGTTATCCCAGGCGCCACCGCCGTTATTCAAGAGCAGTGCCATCAAAACGCCGGTCATGGTCGATACCATCAGGAAGGAAGCAGCCGCTTCGGCTTTTAAAAAGACGCCCACTAAAATGGGAACAACTACGACGATCACACCGGGCAGGATCATTTGTTTCAAAGCGCCGCGGGTAACAATATCGACGCAGGTTGCATAGTCGGGCTTAGCTGTTCCTTCCATAATCCCCTTGATTTCCCGGAACTGACGGCGCACTTCGCGGATGACATACTGTGCCGCATGGCTGACCGCCCGGATCGCCGTCGAGGTAAACAGAAAGACCAGCATGGCACCGAAAAAGCCGCCGACGAAGACTTCGGGTTTACCGATGTCAACCACCCGGTTAAAGGTTTTGTCCAGCAGTTGAACTTCATCCAGATAAGCCGAGAACAAAAGGAAGGTAGCCAGGGCGGCGCTGCCAATGGCATAGCCTTTGGTGATCGCTTTAGTCGTGTTGCCGCAGCCGTCCAGTAAATCGGTGATAAAGCGAACATTGGCCGGTTGCTGGGACATTTCCACGATGCCGCCGGCATTATCGGTAATTGGACCGAAGGTGTCCATCGCTAAAATATAGGCGCAGGTGGAGAGCATACCCATCGTAGCCACTGCCGTGCCATACACACCGCCATCGGGAATGCCGCTGATGGCCCCCAGGTAGTGGGAGGATAGCAGTGCTGCCGAAATAATGATAACCGGAGCTACAACGCTTTCAAGGCCTACGGCAAAACCGGTGATGATGGTCGTTGCCGGACCGGTTTGGCAGGAACGGGCAATCTGCCGGACGGGACTGTATTTAAAATCAGTGTAATACTGGGTAACCAGCACGAATAAATAGCTAGTGATGATGCCAATCACGGCGCAGCCAAAGAAGTAAAGGCCACTGCCATTTTTATTGATCATTTGGTCGGTTACAAAGTACATAGCGATCGTTGACAGGATGCTGGTCACGGCATAGCCGATATTAAGCGATGCCATAGGGTTGGGATCTTCCGACTCATCGTCATGGTTCCGGACAAGAAAAATTCCGACGATTGAGGCCAGCAGCCCAAAGGCACGGGCTACCAACGGGAACAGGATGCCGTTGACACCGAAAGCGGGAAATAAGGCAATGCCTAAAATCATGGCGCCAATATTCTCGGCTGCGGTGGATTCAAACAAGTCGGCGCCACGGCCGGCGCAATCGCCTACGTTATCGCCAACCAGATCGGCGACTACGGCAGGATTGCGGGGATCATCCTCTGGAATGCCAGCCTCCACTTTGCCGACCAGATCGGCCCCGACATCGGCCGCTTTTGTGTATATGCCGCCGCCAAGCTGGGCAAACAGAGCCACGAAGCTCGCGCCAAAGCCAAAGCCGACAATCAGTAAAGGCGCTTCCCGGGGATTGTTGAACCCGTCGAACATGTAAAACAATCCGGCCACGCCCAAAAGGCTGAGGGCCGTTACCGCCAAGCCGGTGACGGCCCCGCCCCGGAAGGAAATCTTTAACGCGTCGTTGAGACTTTTCCGGGCGGCTGAAGCCGTCCGCAAATTGGCATTAACCGATACATACATGCCGATGAACCCGGCTAAAGCTGAACATAAGGCACCGATAATAAACGCAAGGGGAGTATGTAAGCCATCCTTGCTCATAATGCTTAAAATTATGGCTACGATAACTGCTAGAATGGCAATGGTTGTATATTGCCGCTTGAGAAACGCCATTGCTCCTTGCTTTATTGCCAAAGCGATTTCCTGCATGGCTGGATCCCCACGGTCTGCTTTAAAAATGTACCAGACCAGATAGAGAATGACCAAAACAGTAATACCACCAGACAAGGGAATAGTAAATGATAGGTCCATTTGATACCACTCCTTTTTTTGAAATGTTATTTATTTTACAGCGGCATAGCTGTCAAATCAATTGATAAATAACATCTGGGGCAAACCGTCTATTCAGTTTTATTCTACTAGGGAAAGCGCGGGACTCATTTTGAACAAATGTGCTTACTCTCATTATAATCCAGTCGCTGGAAGAATCAATAGGTTGCGTGAAAATCCATACTGATAAACTATATGCAAATATCTTACAGGATAATACAAAAATTCCGACCGACGCTTGCTCGGGCCGACGCGCCGGGTTTGACAGCGGGTTACAGGAGTAGGCCGGGCGGTTGGCGAATAGATAAAAGGTGAGAGCTATAGAGCCTCATCAACATTAAAAATCTGCCGATCCGGGAGGAGAGAGAATATGAAGGAACGACTGAGTAAGCAGCTTGCTTTTATTGTGGAAATTGACAAGTTGAAGCAAATATTCCGGCAAAGCCGACTGATTGGCGTAGACCGGAACGAGAACGATGCCGAGCATTCCTGGCATTTGGCGGTTATGGCTATGCTGCTGGCTGAATATGTCGGGAAAGTGGATGTACTGAAAGTGATAAAGATGGTGCTTATCCATGACTTGGTGGAAATCGGGGCGGGCGATACGTTTTGCTACGATGAGGCGGCCAATCGGGACAAACGGGAGCGGGAGCTTAAAGCGGCCGAAGAGCTTTTTGGTTTGCTGCCAGCCGACCAGGCAAAAGAAATCAGAGAATTATGGGACGAGTTTGAAGCCATGCATACGCTGGAAGCCCGCTTTGCCGCCTGCCTTGACCGCCTGGAGCCCTTGCTCTTGAATTATCATACTCAGGGGCATACCTGGCAAAGGCCCGGCATCACCAGCGCCAAGGTATATGCCCGCTGTGAAGTGCTGAAAGATACGGCTCCCGCTTTATGGGAGTATGTGCAGGAGTTAATTGAGTCGGCGATAAACCGGGGTTTCCTGGTCCGCTAAGCCGCCTGATGATGCCCCTAACCATATACGAGAAAGAGGTGAAGGCTTTGGCGGGACGGGAGCTGACACAATTGCTGCGCTTTTGCATTGTGGGATTCGCCAATATGACCGTAGACTTTGCGGTGTTTTTTGTATTGACCCATTACGGCGTGCGGTATTTGCCGGCCCAGGTGTTTTCTTATTCGGCCGGGGTGGTCAATAGTTTTATTCTTAACCGGACCTGGACTTTTCGTTTGACCTCCCGGCCGCAGGTAGCGGAAATCGTAAAGTTCTGCTGTCTGAACGGAGCCTCTTTAGGTGTATCGGCCGGAATTTTGTTTATCGCCCGGGATACGTTTCAATTAAACCTGTGGCTGGGCAAATTGATTGCCACGGCCGGCGGCGTGGCGGTCAACTTTATTGGCAGCCGGTGCTGGGTGTTTCGCCGGGCGGCTGGTGAGTAGGCGGGCAAGGCAGTGAAACTCATACATGACATTTGATGATTTTCACAATATAACAAATCTCATCGTCATTAATCACTGTATCATATTCCTTAGCTAAGCTGTCGAGCACCTGACGGGTTTGTTCGAATTCCGGCTGATTTTCCTTTATAAAAGAGTGCATATTCTCAAAAACCACAGCATCTTTGTGAAGACAGCGGTCAAGCATGCAGCCCATATGGACGATCAAATCCAGCAGCAGGTCCTGGTTGTCGGGTATGTAGGGCAGTTTGCTGAGGCATTTTTTTATATTGACTACGGCAAGCTTGGGATTAACATACTTTACATATTTCTCCAACATATCCTTGGCTGTTTCATAGACGGTTTTGCTGGTTGCCGCCGGTATGGCCAACCGTTGCAGGCTGTTGTCCAAAAGTTGGAACAATTGTTTTTGATAGGCTGCGTCCAGCAGCTTGTTAATGGAAAAATAGGGGATGGAAAGTCCCGGGTTGATATTGCCGACGGCCGCAACGACTTGATAATGCTGCTGCAGGTCGCTAAGCTGTTTTTGGGCATGGAGATAGTCGACGGCAACCACTTTTACTTCTTCCCTGTAACGGTTTTTGATCAATTCCTCCAGAATATTCTTGGCAATCAGGCTGGAGCCTTGACCGGTAATGCAGACAGACAAGAGCGCTGGCTGCATTTTTTTCACCGGTGCCAAGGAGGCCGTTTTTTGGTTGGTTAAGGTATGAAAAAGCGTATCCAGGTCGTCCTGTTTATAAAGGATGTTGCGCAGTACCTCCAGGATAAGCGGTGTCGAAACCTGATCAATTGTTTTTACCTTTATGCCGGTGTCGGCCATCAACTGCTCTTCAAACTGCAGCAGAGAGCCCATATCGACCAGAAGAATGATGCCTTTGCCGCGATGGATGGCCATAGCGGTACTTTTTACTTTGTTGTAGGTCTCGCTGATCGTTGCGTTGAGAGGCATATCAATAGCCTTGATCCACTCGGTATTCAGCAGGAGTCTGGCTACATTAGCCATACTGGTTGCCGTTGTGTCGCCGTGGCAGACGACGATAATGCCGATTTTATCACCGCTGGGGGCTTCCAGGCGGTTATGTGCCAGCAACAGGGCCAGAAACCCTTTTTCATCCTCCGGGATGACTACGCCGAATTTTTCGCTGAGGGTCTTTACCAATTCCCGGGCAAGCTGAAATTCCTTGGGGTTTTCCCGTTTGATTTTGGACAAATGCGGATTGGGAACCGAGCGGCCTTCCTCGATGCGTTTTAGCAAGGCCTGAATATGAAAAGACAAGCCGAAAATGAACTTATTGTTGAATTTGGTCACCAGATAATGTTGGGCAAATTCAATCAGTTCCGAAGTGGCGTCAACAATTTCCCGGGGGATAAGCTTATATAGCGTGTCAATATTGGGCCGGGCACTGTGAAAGTTTTTCATGATGCTGCTGAAATACTCCTCAACCTGATTTTTCAGCGCCTCATTGATATTGTCGTTGCTAAGCCCCTGGCGTTTCAAATCGTTCATTTGGTCCGAGATTAGTTCATAAATATCATTTTTCATCTCAAAAGGATAGGGATTCAGGTCTTGCGAAGGAGAAATAATAACGTTCTCAGAGAACATATTCAAGTAATTTTTCGTTGCCGGGTCCTGCTTGGCATAATCGAAGAGCCCTTCCCGGATATCCTTGGACAGCATGGAAAACTCAATGGTAATGGTTTGATTGTTCTGGAGGTGCTGTAAAAAGGCTTTGGCGCACAGCAGCTTTATTTCCGAGCGCAACTGGCCGATGTTGCCGATTTTGAAGGGGTAGATGGCCAGTGCTTTAAGCACGTCCGGGGTAAGGATGATTTGTTTGCTTAAATTCAACGCTTCTATGTAGAAAAAGTGGTCAATGATCTCCACCTTTTCACTGATTGGCTTTTCATTGAAGGCCGGCAGGGTTATGGTAACCGGAATGCGGCGGATAAAGGTTGCCAGAAGGGCTTTGTCGGGACTTTCGGTTGTTGCGCCGATAATAAGCAGATTGCTGTTGCGCTTGGTTCCCGTTTCGCCGAGACGGCTGTACTCTCCCTTGTCCATGAGGTGAAACAGCATTTCCTGGCCGTCGGGAGGCAAACGGTGTATTTCATCGAGAAACAAAATGCCGCCATTGGCTCTTTCCACCAGACCGGCCTTATCACGGTCGGCTCCGGTGAAGGCGTTTTTTACATGTCCGAATAGCTGGGAGAGCAATAGCTGGGGATTGTTAAAATAGTCGGCGCAATTGAAGGTGACCAGGGGATAGGTTTCCGGCGTTTGGTGTTTGATCACCATACCGTAAGCATGCATCGCGTCGGCAAAGGTGGTTTTTCCTACACCGCTTTCGCCCAGAATAAGGGTATGCAGGCCTTTGGGTGGATACACAATGGCGGCTTTGGCCTGACCGATTTGGTTGGACAGGCTGCCGGTGTGACCCAACAGGCGCAAAAAGGGATCGCCTTCCTGCTCCAGACTGACCGTGGCTAATGCCGCGTTCAGTTCGGCAAGCGTCAAAGTGGTCTTGTTCTTCAACCTTTCGTTTTGTAGCGTGGCGATCAGGCTGTGCGGCAGAAAGGTGACCGGCCGGCTGTTGATTTTGACCAGCCGTTTTTCTTTCCACAATTGGTTTAACAGGGTGCTGGCATTATTCCGGACAATTCCCAGCTCGTTTTGGATACGCATAGCGTCGATGCCTGGATTGCGGCCAAGCTGAACGGCATTTAACAATTCATGATAAGTTAGGTTGTCTTTGATAAACTGCATAATACGGTCAGATTTTTTCATTTGCTTCACTCCATGGAAAAATCGGCAGTGCATATGGCTCAAAAGCGGAATTCCTTTAGTTAAAGAATAAGGGATTCCTTTTGTTTTGTCCAGCCATTCTCGCTTAAGCTAGATAATACGGGCCAAATCAGCCTTTTGGAAGATGACGATAAAATTATGCACTAACTATTATTATTTTGAACAGTGCATAATTTAAGACGCTCAATAGGGAAGGATACAAGCGGTTCTTCATTATGCACTAGCCTGGCATAGGACTTGCAATAGATAGGGTTGACAGGAAATAATCCAAGAAGGAGGAGCTGCAAATGAGTACGTCATTGTTAGATGAAGAACTGATTTTATTAGACTACACGGCTGATGATAAGGAGCGGCTGCTTGCCCAGTTGGCGGCTGTCTTGCATAGCAAAGGGTATGTAAAAGAAAGTTATGGTCCCGCCGTTATCGAACGGGAAGCTGTCTTTCCTACCGGGTTAAAGACTTTAGGGGTAGAGGTGGCGGTGCCCCATACCGATCCGAAGCATGTGAAGCAGGCTGCCATCCTGGTCGCCCGCCTTGCTGCCCCGGTTATTTTTAAGGAAATGGGCAACAGTGGCAAGGAGGTGGCGGTGAAGCTGGTCTTCATGCTGGCGGTTACCGATCCCAAGGAACATTTGACCACCTTAAGCAAGCTAATGGCTATTTTTTCCGATAAAGAGAAACTGCTTGCCTTGTATCAGTCCGATAGCCCTAAAACGATGATTTTACTGTTAAATAGAATATTGGCGTAACTTCCGGCTACACCGGAGTTCAGCAATAAAAGAAAAAGGAGTGACAGAAATGAAAAAAATCTTTGTGGCCTGCGGCTCAGGAGTGGCGACTTCCCAGACCGTGGCATCCAAAATTGGCAGCCTGTGTGAGGAGGAAGGGCTGGACGTGGCGGTAGAGGCGGTCGATATCAAGTCACTGGAAAGTATTATTGATCAATGCGATATCTATGTATCCATTGTGTCCAGCGGCGCAAATATCTGGAATGTACCGACCATTAGCGGCATTCCCTTTTTGACGGGGGTCGGCATGGATGAGGAATTTGAGAAATTGAAGGGGTTTCTCCAACAGTAGATATAAGGATATGGGCGCAGCAATAAAAAAAGCTTCCCTGCCGTAAGCAGAAGAAGCTAAAGGAAAATAGTACAAGGCTATTATATCATGTTACTGGCTGTAGAGTAAGAGGCGGAGGGTAACGATATACGGTATCCGCCGGGGTTTGGCTGAAAAATAAGAAATGGGAGATGAAAGCTATATGGAAGCAGTTTTAAATTATATACTGGGCTTAGGGGCGGCGATCTTCTTGCCGGTTATCATGATCCTGCTGGGTTTGCTGATGAAAATGAAGCTGAAACGGGCTGTTGTTGCCGGTTTAACCTTAGGCATTGCCTTTACCGGCATGAATGTTGTCCTGGGCTTTATGTTTAATGCTATCAGTCCGGCGGCAGCGGCCCTGGTTAAACGGACGGGGCTGGAGCTAACCGCCATTGATGTGGGCTGGTCACCGATTGCCGCCATTGCCTGGGCCTGGCCGTATGCATTGGTGTTGTTTCCCGTCCAAATTATCATCAACCTGGTGATGCTGGGCTTTAAGTGGACCAATTGCCTGAATGTGGATTTATGGAATGTCTGGGGAAAAATTTTTGTAGCCAGCATGGTTTCTTATCTTTCAGGCAGTCTGATGCTGGGGTATGTTGCGGCTGCCATACAGATCATTCTTGAATTGCTTAATGCCGATCTCACGCAGAAACAATTGCAAAAAATCAGCAATATTCCCGGCGTAGCCTGTACCCACCCGATGATGCTTCAATGCGTCTTTTTAGGCCTGATAAACAAGGTGCTGGATTTTATACCGGGCATCAATCAGGTCAATCTGGATGCCAAAGGGCTGAAAGACAAGCTGGGGATCTTTGGCGAGAACAGTGTGATGGGCTTTATTGTCGGAGCACTCATTGCTTTAATGGGCGGCTATGCCGTTAAGGATATTCTGATTACCGCCGTACAGGTTTCCACCGCCATGGTGCTTTTCCCGATGGTGGCCAAACTGTTTATGCAAGCCCTGGCGCCGATTGCCGATGCGACAGGCAGTTATATGAAAAGCAAATTTAAGGGCCGGGATTTTTATGTCGGACTTGATTGGCCCTTTCTGGCCGGACAGAATGAGATATGGGTTACCGCCATTATTTTGGTGCCGGTGGAGCTGATTTTGGCCTTGGTCATGAGTCGCATGGGCATGAATAACGTCATTCCGCTGGCTTCGATTATCAACGTTTGCGTTACTGTTCCCGCGCTGGTTGTTACGGGCGGCAATCTATTCCGGATGATTATTGTTTCGATTATTGCCACACCGATGTATCTTTCGGTAGCGACCAGCTTTGCCCCCATGATTACTAAAATGGCGGCTGCCACCGGTACGCTTAACGTAAACGCCGGACAGTACATCACCTGGATTCAACTGGAGGCGCCGGAATTCCGCTGGGCACTGGCCCATGCCTTTAATGGCGAATTGCTGGGTGTGGCCATGCTGGCGATCTTTGCGATAGCCTTTGTCTGGTATTACAGGCACATGCAGGGCATCAATGCCAAACTGAATCAGACGAGATAGTCCGGGAGTACATGTTTTGCCGATTTCCCGATGAGACATGTACTCTTTTCATAACAGGCAGCAAGTAAGATTAATCATGGAAATGGAGTGAAGCAATATGTTGGAAGAGTTGAAAAAGCAGGTTGTTGCGTATGCCTTACAGGCCGATCGTTCCGGGTTATGCAAGCACCGGGCCGGTAATTTTAGTGTGCGGGACCCTGAAAGCGGCTATGTCTGTATTACACCGACAGGAGCAGACCGGGAAGAATTAAGCTATCATGACATTGTCGTCCTCGATTTGGCGGCCCGTGTGGTAGAGGCGGAAACGGGGCTGCGCCCGACCAGCGAGACGCTCATGCACCTTGCCGTTTATCAAGCCAGGCAGGATGTCCATGCCATAGCCCATACCCATTCCCGCTATGCTACCACCTTTGCCGTGTTAAAAAAGGAAATTCCGGCGATCGTTTATGAGGTGGCCGGGCTGGGCTGTAAGGAAGGGTATATTCCTGTGGCGCCGTACGGCAGGCCCGGCACACCGGAGCTGGCGCAAAGCGTGGTGGCGCCGCTGGCCATTGCCGATGTGGCATTGATGGAAAGCCACGGTGTTATTGCGGTAGACAAAATACTGAAGGAAGCCCTGCTGAAAGCCCATTATGTGGAGGAGCTGGCAGAGATTTATTACCGGACGCTTATGCTCAATCAGGGCAAGGAACCACCGGTAGTACCGCTGGGCGAATTGCAGAACTGGGAATATCCGCGGCAAATTCAGCTATTAAAAAAGTGAGGTGCTTTTGCACTGGTACTTCACAGCAGATGAGAGGAGTGGAGCTATGAAAAAGCTCATTAATAGACCGGAGGATTTTGCGCGGGAAACGGTGGAAGGCATCGTCCTGGCCCATCCGGAAAGTTTGCGGATGGTAAACAATAATCACCACTGCCTGGTGCGGGCCGATGAAAAAAGGGCCGGTAAAGTGGCCATTGCCACCGGCGGCGGTTCGGGCCATTTGCCGGTTTTTCTCGGTTACGTGGGCTTTGGGCTAGCCGATGGAGTTACTGTAGGCAATGTCTTTGCCTCGCCCAGCGCTGAAGCAATGCATGAAGTGGATAAGGCTATTCATGCCGGAGCCGGGGTGCTGCACCTATATGGGCGTTATGGCGGTGATATCATGAATTTTGGCATGGCCAGGGATTTGGACGAAATGGAAGGCATCGAAGTGACGGAAGTGCTGGTTTCCGATGATCTCGCGTCGGCTCCCAGGGGCAAGGAGGATAAACGGCGCGGTGTGGCCGGTCTGGTCTTTGCTTATAAAGTCGCCGGTGCTGCGGCCGAAAATATGCTTTCCCTGGCTGAGGTCACCCGCATTGCGCAAAAAACAGTGGATAATACCCGGACTCTGGGAGTGGCGCTGACGCCCTGCATTGTACCGGAAGCAGGCAAGGCGACGTTCAGCATTGGCGAAGATGAAATGGAGATTGGCATGGGCATCCATGGCGAGCCGGGGATTGAGCGCAGTAAACTGAAACCGGTCGATGCAGTGGTGACAACTATGATAAACCGGATTGTTGAGGATTTGCCGTATCAAGCCGGTGACAGAGTGGCGATACTGGTCAACGGTCTGGGCAGTACGCCGAAGGAAGAACTGTATCTGGCCTATCGCAAAGCGCACAGCCTGCTGCAGGACAAGGGAATTTCCATTCACCGCAAATATATCGGGGAATATGCCACCTCGCTGGAAATGGCCGGCATGTCGATCAGCCTGTTAAAATTGGATGATGAATTGCAGAATCTGCTTGATGCACCCTGCTATTCCCCCTTTTTTGCCCAGTTTAGATAGCGGAGGTGATGGATAGATGGCAGTTATAACAAAAGAAGGTTTAAAAAAAACCTTGGGTTCGATTGTGGAAGTGCTGAACCGGGAGAAAAATTATCTGATTGAGCTGGATGCCGCCATGGGTGATGGTGATTTGGGACTTACTATGTGCCGTGGCTTCCAGGCGGTTTATGAGGAAATAGACCGCCTGGAGGAAACGGATATGGGGAAAATATTCATGAAGCTGGGGATGAAAATGAACGCCACCGTACCCTCCACGATGGGGACGCTGATCGCCACCTGCCTGATGAAAGGGGCGGCACCGGTCAAGGGTAAGGAAACACTGCAGCTCAGTGACCTGGTCGTGATGGGACAGGCCGCCGTACAGGGCGTAATGGAGCGGGGCAAGAGCACGGTGGGGGATAAAACCATGCTGGATGCGTTGTTTCCTGCCGTGGAAGCGTTAGCGGCGGCAGTCATACAGGGCCAGCCGCCGGCTGAAGCCGGTGCGGCCGCCTATCAGGCAGCGGTTGCCGGCGTGGAGCAAACTAAAACCCTGCAATCGGTTCATGGCCGGGCGGCTTACTATAATGAGAAATCTGTCGGCCGCCAGGACCCCGGTGCCACAGCGGTTATGTTGATTATTAAAGGGATTGTGCAACCCGAAGGCAACTAGAATGGGAAACGAAAAGAAGCCAAGCCGGCAGTGGACCACCGCCGGGCGGGCTTCTTTTTTGTCCGAACCGGCGTCGGCCGGGATTGAACGGGAGGATTCTTCCAAGGTGGTAATCATCGGATGGGGACGGTTATTGTGAAAACTAAAATTAACGAAACAGGAAAAAGGGAAACCCAAATAACCCTATCCCAATAGATAAAAAAGAATAGGTGTAAAAGACCGGATATATTTGAAAAATAAAGACGTACGTAATATAGTTAAGATAAGCTATTATGTCGTGGTGGCGATGAGCATGCCTGCAAGGCAATATTTGAGTCATAAAACTCGCCAGATTCCAACAGCTTGTAGATAAGCGTTAGAATCTTTCTCGCCACTGCAATAATAGCCTTTTTTCTGCCTAGTTTTCCCTGTCGCGACCAAAACCATAAAGC
>NZ_FQZD01000057.1 GCF_900141835.1 Propionispora hippei DSM 15287
GCTATATAGGAAGAGAAGTCAAACCATTGAGCGGAGTTTTGCAGACGCTAAGCAACTGCACGGACTTCGCTATTGCCGGTTTAGGGGTAGAGAGCATGTACAAGAGCAGGCGTTACTAACGGCTGCTTGTCAAAACATGAAAAAGATTGCCAATCACCTCGCCAGACTGGCGTAGGTATCGGCAATCTTTTCTTTTTGAGTCTACTTAGTGATGGTTTTCCTTTTGTTTTGTCTAATAGAAACCCCCATGGCTTAGATCTTTCCCAAACCATGGGGTTCTTCAACAGCCTGAAGCACCCTGTAGGGGTGCTTCTTGCTTTATTTACGGGACACTTCGGCTGTCAGGTCTTAATCAAACCCAGTTCCAACCCTTTGGCGACCACCTTGGAACGGCTATTTACTTCCAGTTTGCCAAATAAATTATTCATATGACTTTTAACGGTGCCAACCGTGATATGCAGTTCCGCCGATATTTCGTCATTGGAGAATCCCTTGGCCAGCAAAGCGAGTACTTCCTTTTCTTTTACTGTCAGCGGGACGCATAATTCTCTATCGGTGCTTTTGGGCAAGCGATAGGCAGCCGGATTATCACTGATGCTGGTCAGCCGGGAATGACTGCCTTGGCTTTGATTATAGGCTTGAATGGAATCAATGACAATGGAGCGGATGGATGTAGCCGGGATCGGCTTGGTTAAAAAGGCGTTGATCTTGCCGTGATTTATCGCGTCAATAGCCATTTGCAGCTCGGCGTGTCCGGTCAGCATAATTCGCTGGACCTGTTTGTCCAGGTTTTGAATGCGGGAAAAAAGCTCAATGCCATTCATAAAAGGCATGCGGTAATCAGAAATAACGACGGCAAAGGGGCCTTGAAACTCAAAGATCTTTAAAGCCTGAACAGGATCTTTGGTGGTTACTACATCGAAATGACCGCGCATAATCCGCCGTAATGAAGCCAGATAGGCCTCGTCATCATCAACGATCAGGATTCGTCCATTAGTTGTCTGATTCATTGTAATTCCTCACTCCATGACCTTTTCCGGTATTGCTCACTATTTTACTCTAACCCTACTATTTGACAAAAAAGCAATTTTTCCTCTACCTTTTTATAGGTTTGCCATATTTGACGAAAATTGTCGACGATGCTTGTTATTTATAGATTTTTATATTTAATAAATAATTATTATTATTTATATCTTATGCTACATGATGCGAACAGTTTATCGGAGTAATATAATAGCAAGACAAGTCCTTGCTTTGAAACAAGTCGATTTCCAACAAAGGAGGAAACCTGGCATGAGCAACAACCGGATTGTAGTATTTCGCTTAGGCAATCAGCAATATGGAACGATTAGCGCCGCCGTTGGTGGAATGACAAGCCAGGTGCAGGATGTCCAGGCTTTACGGTCAAATTGCATCCCGGTGATGAAAATACAGACGGAACTTACTGACTCTAATAGCCAGCAGGCTTTGCTGCTGAATTCTCACGGACTGCAAGTGGCACTACTGGTGGATGAGGTTATTAAAGTAGACGATTTAAAGGGAACCGAGCCATTGCAGGAACCGGCTGGAATCTTTCGCATCTGGCGCATCAGCGAATAACAGAAAGTACCGTACGCAAGTGGGCGCTGCGGTCAATTGATCTTCTATGATACATAATGAACTTCTATAATAATTTAACAATGTTGGAACTGTTATGACTAATAATATAGAGACGGAGGATGGAAAAGATGAAACGGATCACAATAAGAATGCAGTTAATCGGAATATTTAGTCTGGCCATTGCACTGTTAGTCGCACTGGTAAGCGGTATTATGTATCAGTTTGAAGCGGCTACGGACAACTACAAGGACATGCTGTCCGGTACGGTGGAACGAACTATAAACTTGCAGAAATCGAAGTCGGATTTTCACGCCGGGCTGAGTGGGTTGCGGGGCTTTCTGGGCTATAACGACGAGACACTGGCCGTTACCGCAATGGATGAGTTTGGCAAGAGTGTAAAGCAGGTAAAAGAGTTTGCGGCGGCAGCTACTGCGACGAACACCAAACGGGAGGGCGAAAAGCTGGCGGCTATGCTTACGTCCTATGTAGAAGAAATTAACGCAGTCATTAACGCCAAAAAGCGCAACGATCCTTCCTTTACGGCACTGCTGGATTCGGCCAAGCAAAAAACAGCGGTTATTGATTCCCAGTTTGAAGCGGTGTCCAAAGCGCAGGACATCGTGCTGCATGAGCGGGTTCAGGAACAGAATGAACGGCAGGCTGTCGTGTTTAAGCTGGTCATTGGGTTCAGCATACTTGGCATTCTTCTGTTGGTTGCACTGATCATCTGGTACAGCCGGTCTCTTGCCAGAAGACTCCACAATCTGGGGAATGAGGTCAAAGCCGTAAGCCTGCTGGACTTGAGTACCCAGGATCGGAAAGCTGTACGCAATGATGAGATCGGTGATATGGCTAATGCCGTTATTACCATGAAAGGCGCCTTGCGGGAAATCGTCGGCAAGGTCAGACAAGATGCCGATGTTCTGGCTGCTTCCAGTGAGGAGTTGACGGCGGCGGTAGAAGAGCAGCTGCAAAACTCGGAAGTCATATCCCGTACAATCAATGAGATTTCAACCGGGTCCAGTCAAAATACCAGCAGCATTACCGAGATATCCGCAGTTGTTGAGGAAGTAACTGCCGGAGCCGAAGAAATGAGTGCCAGCGCGGCAGAAGTCAACCGTACCACGGGCAACGCGGTAGAGGACGCGAAGGCAGGGATGAACTTAATCGGAAAAGTTGTGACGCAGAACGAAACAATTGGGAAGGCTATGCAGGAAATTACCACCGTATCCAGTTTCTTGGCAGAGGGCTCAGCCCGGATACAGGAAATTATCACCGTTATCGGCAGTATTGCCGGACAGACTAACTTGCTTGCTTTGAACGCAGCGATTGAAGCCGCCCGCGCCGGTGAGGCCGGTAAAGGCTTTGCGGTAGTGGCCGAAGAAGTCAGGAAACTGGCCGAACAGAGTGCGGAAGCAACGCGGCATATTGGAGAAATCATTAAAAAGATGACCGGCGATGTTTCTCATTCGGTTAACCTGGTCAAACGGGCCAATGAGGAAGTGGCGACAGGCAAGATTGCCGCAGCCGATGCGGCAGAGGGTTTTACGACCATTGTGAACAAATTGGAGGCCGCTCAATCGGGCATAGCGCAGATTGCCAATGCTGTTGAGGAAACGGCGCATGGAATGCAATCCATTGTCGCTAATGTGCAGAGTGTCAGTGCGGTGGCCGAGGAAACCAGTGCCGGCACCGAGACGGTAGCCAGTGCCGCAACCCAACAAAACTTCAAGCTGCAGGGTGTTTCGGCAAGCGCCGAGGATTTGGCCAAAATGGCGGTTGAGTTGAATCAGATTATCAGTAAATTCAAAGTCTGAATCAACTTGTAATAATTTCCTGAAAATTAGAGTTGAATCAAAGAACAGGATACGCTATACTATTACAGGATCGGCTTGAAATCGACGCTGCTTTACAGCCTAAGCCAACGAGCGTGGTGAATTGGATGATGGATGATAACTACTATATGGGACTGGCCTTGCTTGAGGCCTGCCAGGCGTACTCGTTGGGGGAGATCCCGATTGGCGCTGTGCTGGTGGTTGGTGGTGAAGTGATTGCCAGGGCGCATAATATGCGCGAAACCTGGAATGATGCCACCGCCCATGCCGAAGTTATTGTTATCCGGGAAGCCTGTCAGAGGCTTGGCAGGTGGCGTTTGACGGGAGCAACGATTTATGTTACTATAGAACCGTGTCCGATGTGCGCCGGAGCGCTGGTGATGAGCCGTGTTGACCGGCTGGTATACGGAAGTTCGGATTATAAGGCCGGAGCCGTTGAATCCATCTTTAATGTCGTACAGCATGATGCGCTAAATCACCGGCTGGAAGTAACGGCAGGTGTGCGGGCGCAGGAATGTTCCGCGCTGATGAAAGACTTCTTTCGGGAGCGCCGGAAGCAGTAACAGCATAACTGGAGAGGTGTCCGAGTGGTCGAAGGTGCTTGACTCGAAATCAAGTGTCCTGTCAAAGGGACCGTGGGTTCGAATCCCACCCTCTCCGCCATAAACTACTAAAATTACCGCTGGCAATGTTGCCGGCGGTTTTATTTTTGCTTAAAATAAAACATTATTGTTAACTTGGTGCAATATTTGGTACAAAGTCATCTCAAACAGAATCGAATAGGGCTGCAGATAGCGCGATTAACAAAATCCACTATTACACTTGGCACATCAGGTTGGGGCAGTCATTTCCAATAATCGTGCACTTACACTGACCTGGTTGATATTTTCAAGCACAAATACATTCAAGATTTCCTGCAGATCAGGCGGAAACCCATAACCTCCCGGAAGCCCGTTGATCATATCAATAAGACTAGCCCGAACGCTTGGTGTGAGGAGTACTTCGGGATGGGGCGATATGATTGTACTAAGGTTGTTATATAGGAAAACTTCAACCCGGTCACGACCATCCTGGCTGCCAAGCAATAGAGGAACTAAAGAGGCCATTAATATTCCTTCTTTCCTCGCTATGATAATATTACAGGCCATAAAAACACTAGGGCGTGTTTGCAAGCTATCCCAAACGCTCCCTGACGGCGCTTTTTGTGCCATACTTCCTTAATCTTTTTGAAATAGGGGCCACTATTGTTGCAAAAAATTAATTTGTCTGGCGCAAATCACTCGACATGGATCATTCCGTTAGTTTGCAAACACGCCCTAGGAAGAGGACGCAGCAGTATTTTTCTATGACTTATATATATGGTGAAGTGCTGGCGCTGGTGTAACAATTATTTGAAATCGGCAACTTTATTTGGCGAATTTTCAGGGAGTCCGGCTTTTCATAGCATCGAAAAATAAAGGAGACCTGAGACGATGGCATAATGCCGTGTCGTACACAGGCCTTTTGGGACGTGCTTATAGTTAACTGGGTGCTGCGGAGAATATACTATAAACAGAGGCAGCGGGTCCGCTATCGAAAGCGTTTTGCCTCTCAAACGTTTAAGACTTCTTATAGTTTTCGGTTTCACTCCAGCGCCATTGCCAGTTTTGCGTGTACAGGACAGCCAGGTCTTTGTTACCGTGGATGACCAGGCAGTTTTCCGCGTTGTTGTGCTCGGCCGAATGGGTGAAGTTAAAGCTGCCGGTAATGACATCGACGCCGTCGATAATCATTATTTTGCTGTGGGCAATCTGAAAATCCGAATCAATCTTCAGACCAATGCCGTTAGCAACGATGGAATCCAGCAATTCTTTTTCTTTTTTGCTGCGGGAGCTTTCTTTGTCGTCATCGCTTACATTGCTCTTATCAATGATAATTTTTACGTCTACGCCGCGCTTTTTCGCGTCAATGAGTGCCTGGATAATTTCCTGCGAGGTAAAGCTGTAGGCCTGGACCTGAATGCTCTTTTTTGCTTGGCCAAGTTCTTTCACAATCATCGGGGTAATGCCGCCTTCGGGTGAGAAGGCAACTTCCGTACTGCCAACCGAGGGAACGGTATGTACGCCGGCGAAGGCCGCTGGTATGACTACTTTCGCGTGTTCGGCTGCTTTACCGGAAACATTGGCGAGTTGCTGTTTGTTGCAGCCGGCGATAAAACCGGCAGCGAAGACAAAGACAATTAAACAAGCCGATACTCCATATTTTTTAAGATTCTTTTGCATGATATCACCTCACTATTGTATTCGGCAAAAGAGGAGAAAACCCTGGTTTGAGAACACGCCCTATAACGGCATAAACTGCTCGTCTAATGGCTGGTTGAAGAGTATAATAGTAGCCAGAGTCTTGTGTTGCCGCGGAGGAAATAGGTATGACACCGAAAAACTACCTGGATTTAGGCATTGAGCTGCTCAAAAGGGGTGACCGGGAAGACGCAGTGACGGCCTTTTGCCTGGCTATAAAGCTGGATAGCAAATACGTACCGGCGTATAATAATTTAGGATTGGTTTTAAAGGATACGGACAGGTCACAGGAGGCGGCAGCCTGCTTTTATCGCGTTTTGGAGCTTGACCCGGACAATTCCTATGCCTATAACAATCTTGGCTTATTATGGATGGATGCGGGCGACCGGGAACAGGCGGCAGCCTGTTTTCGCCGGTCCATTGCGCTTGATCCTGAGCAAGCTGCTGTTTACAATAACCTGGGCACCGTATTAGAGGAACAATATTGTCTGGTTGAGGCGGAGGCCGCCTACCGTCGTGCTGTTGAGCTAAGACCTAATTATCCGGAAGCACAATATAATCTGGGACGGTTTTTGAAAGTGCTTCAGCGCCTGGAAGAAGCGATTCCCTATCTTCAGCGGGCGGTTGCCTTGCGCCCCGGTTATATGGAGGCTGGCTATTCACTGGCCAGCTTATATCTGCAACAGGGTCAATTCACTAAAGGGTGGGGTTTATATGAACAGTCGCGGCGCCGGAGATATGGCAGCCGTTATTTCTCGGCACCCCACTGGCAGGGAGAAGCCCTAGCAGGGCGGAGGATTTTATTGTACTGGGAGTATGGTTTTGGCGATACCCTCCAGTTTGTCCGGTATGTCGCCTGCATAGAGGCACTGAAGGCTAAAGTGGATCTGTGGGTGCAGCCGCCGCTGGCTGCTTTACTGGAAAACACTTATCCGGGGTTAGTCATTCATTCAGATGCGGTGGCGCCGGCGGAAAGCTATGATTATGTTTGTTCTTTAATGAGTCTGCCGGTCATTCTGGAAACCTGCCTGGAAAGTATTCCGCCGGCACGGCCATATGTTTTACACTCTAGCGGGGTGGCAGCATCAGCTTGGCGGGAACTGCTGGGAACAATGGCTGGCTGCGGATATAAGGTTGGGTTGGTTTGGGCCGGCAATCCCAAGCATAAAAATGATGATAACCGATCCATCTCTTTTTCACTCTTGTCTCCCCTGCTGGCGGTGCAGGGCATTAATTGGGTAAGCCTGCAGGTTGGCCCGCGGGCGAGCGATCTGGCGGAAATTTGCTGCCCTGTGTTGGATGTTGCTGATCGGCAGGGCAATTTCCTGGATACGGCGAGGCTGGTGGAGCAACTTGACTTGGTGATAACGGTTGATACCTCGGTGGCCCATTTGGCCGGATCGTTGGGGAAAGAGACATGGCTTCTGTTAGCTTTTGACGCCGACTGGCGGTGGCTGTTGGCGCGGGAAGATAGTCCGTGGTATCCTTCGGTCAAACTGTTTCGCCAACGTGAACCGGGTGATTGGCCGGAGGTAGTGGCCCGGGTCAAAACCGCTTTAGAACTTTTGCCGCGGGCAGTCACGCAGGCTGGCCAATATGTGTCCGAGCGATAAGACAGGGTGGGATGTGAACAGATTGGTTAAGGCTAATCCTTCTTTGTTTTAGAGGGAAGTGACAGTGTGTATATAAGTCGCCTCAGGGTAAAGTGGAATACCATAATCAGGAATAGGTGATGGGCAGGATTTTGGCTTTTGGTTGAGGAATTTAACAGAATATATTGCAGTAAGTGAGGAGGATGCAAGACTATGCGGGAATTGTATGTGTGGTTCAGCCAGGGGCTGTATTCCTATAGAAACATTGGACTGCTGCTGTTTCGCCTTGGGCTTGGCGGCATGTTCATGTGGCATGGTTTTCCGAAGATTGCCGGCGGTGTGGAAAAATGGACTGAACTGGGGCAAACGATGGCGGTCTTTGGTATTACCTTTGCGCCGGTATTTTGGGGATTTGGTAGTGCCTTTGCCGAATTTGTCGGGGGTTTCTTGATTGCTGCCGGTTTGTTTTACCGTCCGGCTTGTCTGCTGCTGATCAGTAACTTAAGTATTGCCTTTCTCAGCCAGATGCTGACAGATAAGGGCCTGCTAAAATCATCTCAGTCCCTGGAGGATGGATTTAGCTTTTTGGCCGCTCTTTTTATTGGGCCTGGTAAGTACAGTCTGGATGAATATCTGGGCTTAAATTCTTCGGCCAGTTGGGGAAAAAGAATAATGAAGCCGCATTGGTAAAAAAAGTCCTGCTTTGGCGTACATGCCCAAGCGGGATTTTTTATGTCACTAAAAGCCAGTTAAGACTAATGAATAAGAATATACAGAAAAATAAGCTTTTAGGAGATGGTTGAAGATAATTTGTGGAGGAGCAGCCTTTTTTCTGTCGTATAATAATTATTGTGGAAAACTGGTAATCAGAAGAGAAGGGGTATCCTATGGCGTCAATCCGGCAAGGGGTTGCACAACAAACATATGTTGTTATTACTATTCTAATGACTATAGCGACAATTATTGTCGGAACTTACTATATAGTAAGAGAGCAGGATCGAATTGTCCACGAACAGGAATTTAGGTTGTTTCAGGCAGCGGTAGAGTTAGCCCTGCAAATACCAAAATCTCAGTTTGACAATAAGATAAAAGAAGCCGAAGCACTACCGGTTGCGCCGGAGAAAAGGGCGACGGTGATCAATGACTGGTTGCAGCCTATTCTCCAGGTTCAAATAGAGAGGCATCCTGGTTTTGGTATGGGCATTTACGCCAGGGGAATTGACCGTATTGTTGCGATTGGGCCTGATTTTGACGATGGCAAACTTCAGCAGGGAGACGAAACATATTTTTCCAGTGCCTATGTATCGGGAAAGGCTCAGTTCAGTAAGTTTAAACGGACGCTTTTTTTTAACGGCAAACCGGTCAACAAAGTGATTTATCCGATTTCTTACCAGGGACACTACATCGGACACGTATGGGTCTGCTCCAAAACCGAGGACCTGAACCCGGCTATGCTGGCGGCCATTGTCAAGGTTATAGGGGTAGCGTTGCTGCTTTGGTCGATCATTCTTCTCACCCTGCGGATGGCCTTCCGGAAGCTGCAGACCGGCCTGCGAAATTTGGCTAATCAGATCCGGAACCAGGATTTTGACCGGCAATCGTTTGCCTCCTTTCCCGAACTGCTGCCGGTTTTTGACACCATCGTGCATTTGAGGGGAAAATTAAATGACGAGTGCCTGCAAGGAATGAAAGCACATGAAGAATTGGCATTATTTGTGGATTTGTCGGTAGATATGATATTTGTCCGGGGTTTCGACGGCTCTTTTAAAAGAATTAATCCGGCCGTAACCAAACAGTTAGGCTATTGTTTGGCCGACTTGACAGCGCCGGGAATTATTGAGAAGATTCATCCCCGGGATATGGAGGGTGTACTTGAGGCATGGAGTCGCGTGCTTGCCGGAGAACCCTGTCTGCAATACGAGAACCGCTGCCAGGCGAAAAACGGTGAATACCGCTGGCTGGCCTGGAATGCAATGCCCAGTAAGGAACATGGTCTGATCTATTTGGTAGCCAGGGACATTACGGAACAAAAGACGATCAATCAGAAGCTGCTAACCATGGCATCCATAGTAGAATACTTCTGTGACGGGATTGTCGGACTGGCGCCGGATGGAACGATTCAAAGCTGGAACCGGGAAGCGGAGAACCTTCTGGGTTACAGCGCGGCTGAAGCGATGGGAAAGCGCTTGTCTATGTTTTGTGTAACCGATTGCGGGCAAAAGACCAAAGAAGTGATTGGGACGGTAAAGGTCGAAGAAAAGGTGCAAAATTATCAATGCATATTACAACGGAAGAATGGCTTGGCGGTGGATGTGTCAATTACCGTTTCTCATATCTGGGAAAATAACGGTGATCTGGCAGGTCTTTCGGCAACGATCAGGGATATTACACAACAGAAAAAGATGGAACGGGACATAGTGCAGATGGACCGTTTGCAGACAATTGGACAAATGGCGGCCGGCATCAGCCATGAGGTTCGCAACCCGATGACCACGGTCAGGGGCTTTTTGCAGATGATTGGCCGGAGACCTCAATATGCTAAGGACAAAGAGTATTTTGATCTCATGATAGAAGAACTTGACCGGGCCAATACCATTATTAAGGAATTCTTGTCGATTAGTGACACCAAGGTACACAAGTTGGAAGCATGTAAACTGAATCAGGTTATTGAGGCCATTTTGCCTTTACTGCAGGCCGATGCCCTGGAGCAGGGGAAAAACCTGGAGGTAGATTTGCGCGAGACTGGTGAACTTCTATTAAATCCGAAGGAAATTCGCCAGCTTATTCTCAACCTGGTGCGAAATGGTCTGGAAGCGATGGCTGCCGGTGGCTTGGCAACCATCAGGACATACTCACGGGGGCGTGTGGTGGTGCTGGAAATTACCGACCAGGGAACGGGAATTCCGCCGGAGATATTGGATCGGCTGGGGACACCGTTTCTTACGACCAAGGAAAATGGCACCGGCCTTGGCCTTGGCGTTTGTTATGGCATTGCCGAACGGCATCATGCCAAAATCGATGTGGCCACCGGTCCCGGTGGAACGACTTTTTATGTAAGCTTCGACAGTCAGTACAGGGATGAGGACATGAAACAGTAAAGGTAGATTTACGGGGATACACGGGCTTATCTTGCTAATTTGCGGGGATTTTATCCCAAGGCGAGGCGGCGGAGGCGCAGCTAGCAAACATATGTAAGGCGGTAATAGAGGAGCGTTGAAAAAGGAAAGGCTCCGTGAGAAAATTTGATTTCAGAGCAGATGGCTGCTTAGCTGACCTTGTGCGACGGCAGCCGACAGGAGAGGGGTGGGACGAGTGTATATTAGGGATTTGTTTTATCAGCGAAGAAAACCGGTTGTTTCCCTGGAGATTTTTCCGCCGAAGCCGACCTTGCCGCTTGAGAGCGTTTACGCCACCTTGGAGGGACTTAAGGAATTACACCCTTCCTTTATTAGTGTGACTTATGGGGCAGGCGGCAGTAATTCGGCCAGGACTATCGAGATTGCCGATAAGGTAAAAAACCATTACGGCATTGAGGTCTTGGCCCATCTAACCTGTGTGGGACTGACAAGAGAACAGATTACGGCTACCCTGGATAAACTTGCCGCTTGCCAGGTGGATAACATTCTGGCTTTGCGGGGCGATCCGCCGCAGGGTGAGACTGCCTTTGTTCAGCCGGAAAATGGCTATCGTTATGCCGCCCAGCTAGTGAAACATATTAAAGAGACTGGCCGTTTCTGCATCGCGGCGGCAGCTTATCCGGAAGGTCATATAGAGTGCCGGGATATGGCGCGCAATATAGAATACCTAAAATACAAGGCGGAGCAAGGAGCGGATTTCCTGATTTCCCAGTTGTTTTTTGATAATGACAGCTATTACTACTTCCGGGAACAAATGGAGCGGGCGGGCATTCAGTGCCCAATGTCAATCGGCATCATGCCTGTGCTGAATGCCGCCCAGATTGAGCGAATTACTGCTTTGTGCGGCGCGCAAATTCCGGCCGCTTTACAGAAGCTACTGGACCGGTACCGGAATTCGGCGGAAGACATGGAGAAGGCAGGCATCGAATATGCCTGCGAGCAGATTGCCGATTTGCAGAAAACCCGGTTTGAAGGGATTCATATCTATACGATGAATAAAGTAGCCCAGGTGAAAAGCATACTCCAGAATACAGGGCTGCTGACCGAATCATAAGGTGCGGCGGCGGGCATACTAAAAAAGCAGGCGAAAGCGAACGATTAAAATGTGTGGAGGCTGGAGACCTGCGAGGCAATCGCGCTTGATACCGATAGAATGCTGTTGAGGTTGGTTTCCGGATTGGTGTTCAGATTGTCGAGAATGTCCAGGAGTATTAGTATGGTATAAATTGATGCAAAGTCACCAAACTGTAAGGCCCGATTGGCCGTCAGAGAATATTTGGCGGCTTGTTCCGCCAGGGCCGGATTTCGCATCAAGAAACCTCCTTTTAGAATATTGTATGCGTTATCTTACATTAATTGACACAACATTTTGTACAAACTTCTGTTGACAACTACCAGACATAAATGATATTATATTTTGCGTAGCCGATACATGGCCTACAGTTTTTACAACTCCATGATTGTTTCGTTTGGTAGACCTGGAGAGATGTCCGAGTGGTTGAAGGAGCACGCCTGGAAAGCGTGTGTACTGGAAACGGTACCGAGGGTTCGAATCCCTCTCTCTCCGCCATATCAAGAAAAACAAGCACTTATGACCTATGATACTATAGGAACGTAAGTGCTTTTTTGCTATCCTGTGTACATGCCTGATTTCAGTTCACATAAATCACTAGCCATATCATTGGTAGTATCATTAGGTGTATACTGTCTAACATTGGGGGCAGTTCACAGTGTGGTTGAAGTGAATAAAAACCTTTCTGAAAGGAAAAGGGATTTGGGCTGTTAAAAAAGAATGAGCACATATAGTGATTGTGTGAAGTAGTACTTTTTGTTAGAATTCAGCAGTACGATATTGAGAAGGAGGTTGGTAAGAATGGAAAACGACTATAATGATAAATCTATGCAGGTCATTGATACAAATTCAATGCAGTGGCAGGAACATTATAGCAAAACAGCGGGCAAAATGATGTATAAAAACTTATTGGTTCAAGACCAAGAAACTGGTATGAAGGTTGAGAAAATATGTTATCCTAGGGGATTCATAACTAAATGGCACTACCATAACTGCGCCCATGGCATATATGTTTTAGAAGGAACTTTAAAAACACATGATGGTTGTTATGGACCGGGATCTTTTGTTTGGTTTCCTGAAAAATCCCTAGCTGAGCATGGAGCAACTGAAGAAGCGGATGTTGTTGTATTATTTATAACCAATAAACTTTTTGACATAAACTATGTAGATAAATAAGGCAAGAAAATATAGCTGGACTATGTTAGTGGCGCAGGTTCCGAGTGCTGTGTTCATTCCTTCTATAATTTACCGCGACTTCTCCCTTGCACTCTTCAGTTATGTATAGTATAATCTTAGAGCAGAGGACAGTGCATGCGCCTAGTTAATGACTAAAAGTGCATCATTAGTACCAATATTGGCAAAAACATTAGATACAATCTAGGGTTGTAAGTGGTTTTTCTGGAGTAGACGCTTCGGTACCGCCTGGAAAGCGTGTATATTCGAAAGAGTATTGAGGGTTCGAATTTCTCTCGCTCCGCCATTATACAAATTAGCCGCTTAGCGGCTTCTGTTTTTAAGGTCGGACCGCGGTAATGTTGGGTCTTGCGCAATAGGAACTCATGAACTCCGCCAGGTCCGGAAGGGAGCAACGGTAAGTGATCATTCTTATGTGCCGCGAGGGTGCCTGATTATTACCGTGGCCCGACGTTAAAAACAGGTATATAGAATATGTAAAGCAGCCAGGGAAGCTATTTTCTGGTTGCTTTTTGGCATTGGGCCATTATCATGCAGGGGGAGGGACAGCCGTGTCGTATGTAGCACTATATCGTCAATGGCGGCCGCAGGATTTCAATAATCTTGTGGGGCAGGAGCATGTCTCACAGACTTTGAAAAATGCTATTCAGTTGGGCCGTATTTCCCATGCCTATTTATTTGCCGGCCCACGGGGGACCGGCAAAACCAGTACAGCCAAGATTTTAGCCAAAGCACTCAATTGCGTGGAGGGGCCTACCACGGAACCTTGCAACCAATGTGCCAATTGCACTAAAATTACAGCCGGTACCTCTATGGATGTCTTTGAAATTGACGCGGCATCCAACCGGGGGATTGATGAAATTCGGGATCTTAGGGAAACCATTAAATTTGCTCCGGTAGACGGCCGCTACAAAGTATATATCATTGATGAAGTACATATGTTAACCACGGAAGCTTTCAATGCGCTGCTGAAAACTCTGGAGGAACCGCCGGCTCATGTGGTCTTTATTTTAGCGACCACGGAAGCGCATAAAATTCCGGCGACCATCCATTCCCGCTGCCAGCGTTATGATTTTAGGCGGATTAGCAATCAGGAAATCGAAGACCGTATCCGGGAAATTGCCGTCCATACCGGATTGACCATTGAGCCGGAGGCTGTCAGATTGATTGCCGTGCACGCTGACGGCGGACTGCGCGACGCGCTCAGCATACTCGATCAGTGCGCCACCTTGTCCGATTCGGCGATTGATACGGCTAAAGTACGCCAACTGTTAGGATTGATTGGTCACGAGTGGATTTTGCGTCTGACCGGTTGTCTGGCAGATAAAGCGCCCAAAGATGTACTGCTGGTGGTGGATGAACTATGCCGCCAGGGCAAAGACGTGCGACAGGTGCTATTAGAGCTGGTTCAGCATTTCCGCGGACTGATGCTGTACAAAGCGGCACCCGAATTGGAAAATATAAATGTTTATGTAGGTGATAAAGCTGTTTTGGCTGAACAGAGTGCCCGGTTCAGTCACGAAGAACTGTCGGCGATGATTCATATGCTGCATGAAGCCGCTAACGAGGCCCGGCGGGTGCCGGAGCCGCGGATTGCCGCCGAGGTGGCGCTGCTGGCCATGTGCCGCCGGCAGGGGAGTGGCAGTATGGATGCGCTGCTCATGCGCCTGGAAGCACTGGAAAGTAAGCTGAACCACTGGGAAAGTTCAGGTGCACCGGCGGCTCGGCCAAGCATACCCCAAACTGCGGCTCCGGCCAGGGAAGCCAGAACTGCTGCTCCCAACCAGGCAAACAATGCGGAGCCAAGCGCTCCCGTCGCTGCTAAAGCCGGACCGGCGCCGGTCGTGCCGAAGGCAACCCCAGCGGTTTCGGGCGAGAAACCCAAAGATATGAATCAAGTCTGGGACGGTGTTTTACGGGAACTGCTGGCCGCCGGTAAACGTTCGGTACATGCCTGTGTGGCGCAAGGCCAGTTGGTGGCATTCGATGAAAAACAGGCTGTCATTCAGTTTACAGCGGCCTTTCCGAAAGAACGGACGGAAAAAGAGGATTACCGCGCTATTATAGAGAAGATATTTATGCAGATTTCAGGTTATCCGGTTCAGCTAAAATGCATGCTCGGCCACACGGCGCCGCCCAAACCTGCCGAAGCGCCGGGAACAGATAAAACAGCCGCTCCTGCCGGCCCTAGTGCGGCAAAGCAGCCGGAAGAGGACCATGCGTTAAAACAGGCGTTAAAAATGTTTGGCGGCAAAGTGATCAAGCAGGAAAATCATGAGGAGGTTTAATACATATGTTTGGAAATATGGGAAACATGGGGAATATGGCTGGAATGATGAAGAAAGTACAAAAATTGCAAGCCGATATGGCCAAAATGCAGGAGGAATTGAAGGGCCGTGTTTTGGAAGTCTCTTCCGGCGGTGGTGCGGTTAAAATCGTTATTACCGGCGAAAAGCAAATTCAATCGGTAAAAATTGATCCCGGTGCAGTAGACCCGGAAGATATCGAAATGTTGGAAGACCTGATTGCGGCCGCCGTGAATGAGGCGATCAAAAAAGTAGACGATATGATGGCGCAGGAAATGGGCAAACTGACCGGAGGCTTGAATCTTCCGCCAGGAATGTTTTAAGCTCCCATGCAATATATCGCACCGTTAGCCAATTTAATTGAGCAGTTCCGGGCATTGCCTGGCATTGGAGCAAAGTCTGCCGTGCGGCTTGCCTATCATGTACTGGAAATGGATAAAGACAAGGCCGCCGCGTTGTCTAAAGCCATTCTGGAGGCTAAGGCTAAAATCAGCTATTGCCAGACCTGTTTCAATTTAACTGATTGTAACCCTTGTGCTATTTGTCAGTCGCCGAACCGGGACCGGACCGTCCTCTGCGTCATGGAGGAACCCCGCGATGTGGCGGCGATGGAAAGAACACGGGAATATAAGGGCTTATACCATGTATTGCATGGCTCCTTATCGCCACTGGAAGGGATCGGGCCTGAGGAGTTGCGGATTAAAGAGCTTTTGGTCCGCTTGCAGGACGGCAGTGTAAAAGAAGTGATCATGGCCTCCAATCCCAATGTAGAAGGCGAGGCTACCGCTATGTACCTGGCCCGGCTGATTCAGCCGCTGGGGGTCAAGGTAACGCGCATTGCCCACGGACTGCCGATGGGCGGTGACCTGGAATACGCCGATGAGGTTACCTTATCCAAGGCGCTGGAAAACCGGCGTGAAATGTAAGGATGTTTAATAACCTCCTCTTGTGGAAAAAATAACCGCAAGAGGAGGTTTTATTTATGGTGATGACATGGCAAAAACTTGTGAAAAACCTATTAACTCCGGAAGAATGCCAGCCTAAGACCCTGCCGGACCTAAAGGAAATGGTGGAACAGGCCCGGCAGGAATGGCTGTCGGCCCAATATTATTACGATACCGTAACCGATAAGGACCTGGTCGATCATGCTGTATATATGATGCAAGCTGCGGAAAAAAAATATGTTTACTTACTCAAACAGGCCCGGCAGGCTGGTATTACTCACTACCCTTATCCCGGACATATAGAGGAAGACTCAAAACTTGTATATTAATGATAAAAAAATCAGAGCCTGGCTCTGGTTTTTTTATTAACCGGTGCGGTGCAAGTGGAGTCTGCACTCTTTTGTCATAAAACGGACTGGCTGCGACTATATTGTGGAAGAGAGGTATCGGGGGAGGGATGAGGATGATGGCATGGCGGAGCCTGTTGACAGGATGGTTGATAGAAGAGCAGCGCACAGCCACAGTGCCCAACCTGTGGGAGCTCATTGAACAAGCAAAGTGTGACTGGCTATATGCGCACAGCTATTATAACAATGTAAGCGAGCCTGATTTGTTGGAATATGCCATATATATGATCAAAGCTTCAGAGAAAAAGTATGCCTATTTGCTAAAACAGGCCAGGTTTGAAGGACTGAAAGAGGAAATACACATAAATCGTGCCAATAAATACATGACAGGCTGTTAAATCTGATTTACAATAAAGGAAGCAAAGGAGGGAATTATGATGCCACCGCTTTTTGGAATGGAATGGAGTATGAACGTAATCATTGCCTATGCCTTCGGCATTATATTGATTTATTTATTGGGTCGAATGTTTTTAATGCCGCTGCGGCTTATTTTTCGACTGATTTATAATGGCCTGGTGGGAGGCATCATGTTATGGGCGGTCAACTTTGTTGGTGCCCATATGGGTTTTACTTTGGCGATTAATCCGATTACGGCGCTGGTTGCCGGTTTCTTGGGCTTGCCGGGCGTTATCCTGCTGATTCTATTTAAACTGTTCATTGCCGGTTAGGGTATGAAAATTTTATAATGCACGTATATAATCCAAACAACGAGCATATGCTAGAAACCGTGAGCATATGCTCGTTGTTTGCCTGTCAACCTGGTATACTCAGGATAGGGTACATTGCCTCATGACTTAAGTCTATGATATATTATACAAGTCGTCACAACACGGCAAACAAAAAAACAGGTTGACAGACAAAAGCCGATGTGATAGTATATAAAAGCTGTCGCAAGGCGGCGGTCAACAGGAACTGCGGCAACGCAGTCCGGTGTTCTCTGAAAACTGAACAA
>NZ_FQZD01000058.1 GCF_900141835.1 Propionispora hippei DSM 15287
CCCGGTAACCCCAGTGGCTCCGGTATCTCCGGTGGCTCCAGTGGCACCAGTGACCCCAGTGGCTCCAGTAGACCCGGCGGCTCCGGTATCTCCGGTAGCGCCCTGAGCGGATTCGCCGATTACGGTCATACCAGCTTTTATTGGAACGATCGTAGAATAAAAAACAATTGCGGTGCTGTTGTTTCTCAACTCTACCGTAACAGGGGGGGATTCAACTTCAATCACCGCTATCCCAACGACCTCTCCGGTTTTGATAGGAGAATTAGCAATCACAGAATCTCCCTGGGATGAAACTAGCATAAATCCGGCTCCATTTGACGAAGGTGACGACTGCGTCGCTACCCACCAGTTAAACTCATACCTTCCTGGCTCATTTAATGAGATAACTCCTGTTGCGCTATCATAACCAATATTGCCTGATAAAAGTATAGTTGAATCAAAAGCAACATTTGCGTTTGCCTCGATCGTACCCGAAGTTAGATGCTCTATTTGCAATGCTTCATTCACAATATTACCTCCATATAAATATACTCGCAGGTGACAAGAACGCTCTTCACTTGCCAGGACTGCATAGCAGGACTGACAACTCTTCACTGAAGAGAGTGGCGAAAAAATTGTGTAAACCTCCGTTGTCAGATAAAATAAAAACAACGGAGGTTTTAAAATGGGCAGAAAAAGAAAAGAGCTTGATGAGGCAACTGATTGAAGAACGCGATATCAGAGATATGCCGTCGTTCAGGCCCTAGTCAAAGAACTCACCGCAGGACTTATCCAGGAGGCCATGGCTGCTAAGCTTGAAGAAGAGCTTGGATACAGTAATATGACCACAAAAACAAGCAGACAAACAATAGCCGCAACGGTAACTATAAAAAGACAGTTACCAGTAGCCAGGGCGACGTGGAATTGACCGTGCCCCGCGACCGTAATGGCGAATTCGAACCGCAGATCGTAAAGAAGCACCAAACGGACATATCGTCCATTGAGGACAAAATCATCTACCTGTATTCCCAGGGGACATCCATCCAAGACATTGAGAAAACGATGCAGGAAATGTACGATATCGAAGTGGATGCGACCCGCGTATCCAAAATCACCGACAAGCTGCTGCCACTCATACGCGAATGGCAAAAACGGCCGCTTGAAAGCGTCTATTCCATGGTAATGCTCGACGCCATCCACTACAAGGTTCGCGAGGAAGGTATGGTGGTCAAAAAAGGACGTCTATATCGCCATCGGTACCGATTTGCAAGGCAAGAAGGACGTTCTCGGGCTATGGGTCGGTGCAACGGAAAGTAGCAAATACTGACTCGGCATGCTAAATGGTCTAAAAAACCGATGCATACAGGACATCCTGATTGCATCGGTTGACGGGTTGTCTGGCTTCTCTGAGGCTATTGCTGCGGCGTACCCCAAAACCGAAATCCAGCGTTGCATCATCCACCAACTCAGAGCTCTCCCCGCTACGTTTCAGAAGAACGCCAAGGCGTTTACGGCTGCGCTCAAGCCTCCCACCAAAGAAATTGCGCAGGAAGCACTCAATGATCTGGAGCGCGTCTAGGCGCAAAATACCCGGCGGCGATTCGTTCATGGCGGAAGCATTGGGACGAACTAGCCACCATGTTTAAGTACCCCGAGCAGATCAGGCGGATCATTTACGCTACTAACGCCATTGAGAATTTCAATCGACAGCTCCGCAAAGTGACAAAAACCAAGAGCGCTTTTGTCAGCGACGATACACTTTTAAGGCTGCTTTATCTGATCACCATGCAGGTTACAGATAAATGGACGATGCCCATCAAGGAATGGGGCAGCATCCTAATGCACTTGAGGATCTATTTCGGCGACCGGTCACCATCCGGCTTTGAGTGTTTATTAATACGGGGACTACCCCCACAACTATCCATTATTTGGCTTTCGGAGAATACACAATTGTTTTCGGCGCTACCTCATTGAATAGCAGGACTGACAACTGCTCATTGAGCAACTAGGCATTAAATCATCATCGACATCATCATAATACATTAACAAATCACCTCCACAAAATTCAAGGTAACCTATTAACATAGTATGATAACGCTATATCAGATGTTACATTGTTTAAGTGTGTATTTCAGAGAAGTCATTTATTGTAGATTAACGCTGGTAAATATGAATTTTAAACTACTGACTTTTGGGTGATTGCACAATAAGATTTCTTATGATGCTTTTTCTTAATTTATCCTTCGAAACAGGCAGTTACACCGGCCTTGATCGTACTTTGGGAAAGATCAGACCCTGATTCTTTCGTCAGTGTCAGAACCGTATCTCCATTTACAATACTGCCGGGTAAATAAAAATTGATATTGGAAAAATCAGCAATATCATTGGCTGTAATGTTTACATTATTATTTGCAGCATTTCCGCTGCCAGAAACATATGCGCCAATAACGCCAACTCCACCACTGTGTGAACCATTAACCGTACCACCTGATACAGTTACGTTATTGCCGGAAGCTGTGTCTCCTGCCCCGCCGATAACCGCGTAACTGCCGGAAACAGTCCCATTGGTTATCGTAACCGTATTATTATTTGCCGTACCGGTGGTGCTTTGCGTATATCCCCCACTAACACCTTACTCTATCGTTCCGCCGTATACAGTTGCTGCGTTGCCGTCGGAATTTCCCTGAATCGACTTACCGCCCTGAACAGTTCCGGACACGGTGCCATTATAGATAATAACTGTATTATTATTAGCGTTGCTATTGCTTCCTGAGACATACCCGCCATAAACATTTTTACCAATGTTGGCGTTGCTATTGCTTGTATTCCCTACAGTCACGGTATTGCCACTGATAGTCACACCGGCAGCATTTGATCGGTCACCCATAATACCTAAACTATCAGGATATGTTGTAGCATCGGAAATAACCCACCCCGAAGTTGAGGGTATAATCAGCAAGGTATTATTGGACCCTGCCAGATAAAATGTTCCGGCATTGGCTCCTGAATTGATAAACGTTGCATTGGGATCTGTGGGTGAGGTATAATCAGACGACGTACTAATGGTGATATTGGCATTGTCGGCAAAAACCGTCGGGGTCCACATCATGTGACCATAAGAAAAGAGTAAACCTGTCACTATCGCACTAGTTAACTTTTTGCTGAGCCTTCCCCTACTCCATCCCTGTCTGCCAGGGTTTAGAGATACGGCAGAAAAGCCGATTTTTATTTTTTTCATTCTTCCTTCCGTGTTAAATTAGGTTGTGGCTGAATTGAAATTCATTTCACCATCCAAAGCTTACATAGATTTATATTGCAAAAACCGTACCACCGTCCCAATGGCTAAAATCAACCTATTTTGTCCTTATAGTCGTGCGAAAATACAACAAGCGTGCGGTTTCGATACATCGAACCGCACGCTTGTTGTCGTAGATCTATTTTACTTTTTCTAATAACCGGTACAGCTTTCGTCGGGAAATACCAAGCTTTTCAGCAGCGGCCGTTTTGTTGCCCCCGCAGTCCTCCAGCGCACGCTGCACCAGATTGTTAACCTGATTGTTAATCACGTCACCCAATCCTTCAACGCCATCTATCTTTTCTCCCCGGAAAGCAGCCGCTTCTCCCATTTCTGCATCGTCTAGATGCAGATGCTCTCCTGTCAGCACCTCAGCATCGTGCATGAATACGGCCAACTCAATTGCATTACGCAGTTCCCGTACATTGCCTGGCCAGGAGTAGGAAACTAATTCTTTAGCTGCTTCCGGACTAATGTTTTGAAACCGCTTCCCTTTTTGCCTTGAAAGCTCCCGCAAAAAATATAGGGATAACGGAATGATCTCCTCAAGCCGTTGTCGCAGAGGCGGCAAATACAGCATTCCGACTTTTAAGCGATAATATAGATCCTTTCTAAAGTTTCCTGCTTTCACCGCATCTTCCAGGGAAACGTTGGTAGCGCAAATGATGCGGACATCCGTCTTTATTTTCTGGGTACCTCCTACACGGTAAAATTCCTTCTCCTGAAGTACCCGCAACAATATCCCCTGTTTTTCCAGAGGAATCTCTGCCACCTCGTCCAAAAACAGCGTGCCTCCCCTGGCAGCGTCGAACTTGCCGAGTTGTCCACGCTTCAGCCCGCCGGTGAACGCACCATGCTCGTATCCAAACAACTCACTTTCAAAGAGGCTCGGCATAATAGCCGCACAATTGATATCAATAAAAGGCAGGTGGCATCCTCCCTCTTGCAGTCCATGATGAATCAGCTTGGCCATCAATTCTTTTCCGACTCCGGTTTCTCCCTGAATCAATACCGAAAGGCCTCGGTCTTCATGAAATTTTATGGCCTGCTCCATCTTTTGATGCATGCTCTTGGAAAAGAAACCAAGCCTGTCCTGCACCTCAGGCAGACGGTATAACGATGTTGGCTGTATGGCGCCGGATAGAGCTGAGTCCATGTTTCTGTTCCTGATTTCCGTTCTTTTTCCGACACGATCCAGCAAATCTACAAGGTCATTCATCCCCACTGGCTTTAACAAATAATCATACGCCCCCAGCCGCAAGGCGTCTACTGCCGTTTCCACCGTTGCAAAACCGGTGAAAAGCACCACGTCAAATCCGTCGGCTTCCCTACATCCACGAAGTTCCCGCAAAAAATCAATGCCACTCTTGCCCGGCATCTTAATATCGGACAGCAGCAGGTTAATCGAAGGCACCTGCCGCAACCTTTCCAGTCCTTCCTCCGCGCTTCCCGCCTCCAGCATAGTATGTCCAAGTAAACCGAGTATGGTACTCATGCTTTCCCGGCTGTCTTTATCGTCATCAATCACGAGAATATTCATGGCTGATTCTCCTCTTGTTTTTCGATTGGCAGGCGGATAACGAAATCGGCACCACCTAGTTCATTGTTATAAACGGTTACATTACCGCGCAGATTCTCGACGAGTGATTTGACAATAGCCAGACCGAAACCGAGATTGTCCGTCTTCTGCCTCTTTGTCGTGAAAAACGGTTCAAATACCTTGGGTAATATATCTTCCGCAATGCCACAGCCGTTATCACTGACGACCAGTTCAAGCCACTCCCCTTTTTCCACGGTGGAAATAAGAATGCGCTTGTCTTGCTTAGACGTCGCCAGAACTGCTTCCTGCGCGTTTCTTAATAAATTGAAAAGGATCTGCTCAATCTCACTATCAGCCGCGCAGACTACCACATGAGGAGCCTGTGTTTGATATTGAAGGGCAACAGCCCCGCTACCCTGTACGGTTCGAAACGTCTCCAGCGAGCGGTGCAGGACAGTATCCAGGACAACTCCTCTACGGGACTGGCTGTCCTGCCTCACAATATTGCGAACATTGGTGACAACAGCCTCCACCCGTTCCACCTGTCGGCTGATGCGCCGCAGTTCGACTTTGACCTGATCCATGTTCAGTTTTTCTCCCATTTCACTTACGTATAACAGTCCGTCGGTAGATATTTTCAGGGAATTCAACGGCTGACCAAGATCATGTACGATACTGGCGGCCATCACGCCTGCCGTACTGAGCTTCTGCGCTTCCTGCAGTTGGGTTAAAGCTGCCAGAGCCTCAGCCTCCAGTTTTTTCTGTTCCGTAATATCTGTTACAACGTGAAAGGCTTGTGAGGCGTTCAACGGTAGAATACGCGTATGAAGATATAAGCTTTCCTCTTTCCAGGGCAATATAAACTCATATTGAGAGCTTTGACCGTTTATAATAGCATTTTGAGTAAGCTGTACAATTTCATTGGCATTTACTCTAGGCAGCACCTGCTGTATCATTTGTCCTATATAGACTTGCCGGGGAAATCTCGCACTAAACGCAGAACTATTCGAATAAACTTCTTCAACGCGCCCTTCACCGGTACTTACGACCAGCATATCCGGTATAGCATTGATCAATGCCCGTACCTTTGCCTCACTGGCTCGCAGATTCCTGGTTTTTTCATCAACCATCCGTTCCAGAATTTCTTTCTTGGTATTTACCGCCCGGTTAAGCTCTTCTTCCTGCTTTCGCGCCTCTTTACCCAACCGGTGTATTATCAGCCAGAAATAACAAACGACGCGGCTGATGCCGCACAGAGAGAGGAGCAGCACAAACACCGCTTGCATGCCGTATATATTCAAAAAAGCCACCATAGGTGACTGGATATAGGCATTAACAGCCCGCGCTCCCATAACGGCAAAATGCTGCAGATGAGCCGCTACTAAAAACCGTATCGGTGCTTCTCCTGTCGCCCCACTTTTCAGCAGGGTAGCAACGGAAATCAAGGAAAACAGCATTGCACCTACGCTAAAGGCAATAATCCGATAAGCCAGTGAAGCGTACACCACGCTGAAAAACCATATGCCAAAGCAGATGACAAGCACAGGCGCCAGCATTGCCGATCGCAAATAGCCCTGTTTCCCAATATAACGGGATATGCCCTCCTGCTCGATTGTAAACCCCAGAGCGATGCACATATTGGAAATGCCCACACCCCAAAGCACAGGAACGATTCCCTGGAGAGCAATCAAAAGCATACCAGCGCCTATCAGCGCCTGACTGATGCTCCATAGGCGTATAACCGTCCGCAACTGCCGTTCCGAGTAGCATGCCAATGCCAAAATCAAGGAGGCGACCATTGCTTCCGCCGCAGAGGCAATCAATAATGTCTTTATATCCAAAAGCATTTCCCCACTCTCCCGAACCCAATTCATTGATATTATAACATTTTATTGCTTTTGCGACAGCCTGTCCTGCAGGCTTATGACAGGAAAAATAAGGTTTTATATTCCGTGATATTCCACGAAACCCGTGCACCGCCCGGCTTATTAGATTCAAGGCTCCTATAGCATGTAATCAAAGTAAGAAATCCAATTTTCATCAGACTTTCCTGATGAAAATTGGATTTCTTAGCTAAAAGGACAGGCCTGCCTCCATTAAAGAGTTCACGAAAAAATAAGCGAGGCCGACATTATGAGGTCATGGCGTGAGCGAGTGAGCGCTTAACTCGTTTAAATTAATCGAAGCGATTAAAAAAGCCGGCGCTATGAACTTTCTTGTATAATAAACCGGATTTTTCCTACCTCGCCTTCAGGCACACGCAGCTACCGGACTACCGATATAAGCTCTGTTTACCCAAGGTGTTCAAAACCCCCAGCTTATGTTTAATCACGCGTTTTGCGGCCGCGATGCAGCTTGGGAAAATCTCATTCGGTTCATATACTCCGGGGTTTTCGGCAAAAAACCGCCGGCATTCGTTAAAAAAAGCGCTTTTCACGTCACTGGAAATATTCACTTTGCAAACGCCCAGGGCCACAGACCGGCTAATTTCTTCATCGGGATTGCCGGAACCGCCATGCAGTACCAACGGAATATCCACCAGCCGGCTGATTTCTTCCAACCGTTTCAGCTCCAGTTTCGGCACGAAGTTCTTCGGGTATAAACCGTGAGCCGTGCCAATGGCTACCGCCAACGTGTCAATGCCCGTCCTTTCCACAAAATCCTTAGCCTGAGCCGGATCGGTATACACCACATGATCCACGCCCCCCTCGGCACTGTAGTTCATGGCTCCGATCGTGCCAAGCTCGGCCTCCACCGATACGTTAACTTCATGAGCCAGGTTCACGATCTCCCGCGTTTGCCGGATATTTTCCTCATACGACTTTTTCGAAGCATCAATCATGACCGACGTATAGCCGTTATGAATCGCCCGCATGACATCATAGACAGTTTCGCCATGATCCAGATGAATCACCACCGGGAACTCGGCCTCATAGGCAGCTTTCTTCACCGTATCGATATAGCTATCCGTCAAATGCTCAATTTCCACCGGATGAATTTCCAGAATGACAGGCGACTCGGTTTCCCGGCAAGTCTCCATAACCGCCCGTAATATTTCATGACTGCTGATATTAAAAGCCGGCACAGCAAATTTGTTTTTCCTGGCAACAGCCAGTAAATTCTTCATATTGTATAGCATCCTGATCCCTCCTTGTCTATGCTTCGTAGTTGTTTTTCCATTTCAGTGCGGCTACAGCCAGGCAGGTGACCACCGTGCCGGCCGCCAAAGCCAACACGTACACAGGCAGGTTGCCTATAACGTTGGGAATCGGCAAAATCCACACTCCGCCATGCGGTGCCAGGCTAGTGCAATTCGCGCTGAGCGAGATAGCCGCCGCCACAGCCGAACCGGCCATCAGAGAAGGAATCACCCGAATGGGATCAGCGACAGCAAAAGGAATGGCCCCTTCGGTGATGTATGACAACCCCAGTACCCAGCAAGATTTGCCCGCTTCTCTTTCCTCCACGGTAAACTTCTTTTTAAATAACACGGTGGCTAAAGCCAAGCCCAATGGAGGTGTCATACCGGCAACCATACAGGCAGCGATCGGCCCATATATCCCGCTGGACATCAAGGCAATAGAAAACGTGGAGATCGACTTATTAATCGGTCCACCCATATCGGAAGCCATCATAATACCAATCAGCGCCCCAAACAGAATCCCCTGCGTGGCGTCCAGCGAATTTAAAAACAGTGTCAATGAATCCAGCAAGTACTTAACAGGTTTGCCAACGACAAAAAGCATAAAGAATCCGGTAATGCCGGTAGCCAGTAAAGGCACCAAAATGAGACCTTTCAAGGTTTCCACCGATTTGGGCATTTTTATTGTTTTCATCAGCCAGACAGTCAGGTATCCGGCAAACAAGGCGCCAATCAGGCCACCCAGAAAACCTGCCCCAATATCCTTGGCCAGGACCCCGGCCACTACGCCGGGGCACATTCCCTGCTTTCCGGCAATGGAATAGGCAATACCGGCTGCCAGCATCGGCACCATCATGCCGAATGCGGCGCCGCCGCCAATTTTGCCGAAGGCTTCGGCAAACACATTGTAGCTCGGGTCCTTCGGATCACCGGCATGAATGCCAAACATGAAACTGAAAGCGATCAAAATACCGCCGGCAATCACGAAGGGCAGCATGTAATTGACACCGCTCATCAAGTGCCTATACAAGCCGGTTTGCTGGCTTTTTTTCTTTTCCTTCTCTTCTGCCGCCAGTTGAAAAATGCTAGTGTTTTTCCCTTCAATGGCATTTCCCAGTACTTTTTTAGGATTTTTCACCGCTTGCTCAATCGAGACTTCCACCACACGCTTGCCGTCAAACCTCTCTAAATCGACCTGTTTGGAAGCAGCAATAACCACGATATCCGCTTCCTGAATATCCTCTGCTGTCAGAATATTCCCCGTTTCAACTCCCTGGGTTTCCATCTTTACCTCATGCCCCAGCTCCCTGCCTGCTTTCTCCAGGCCTTCAGCAGCCATATACGTATGGGCAATTCCGGTAGGACACGCGGCAATACCAACCACCTTCATCAGTACTTCCTCCTTTTCTTAACCAACATTACAGCCCCTGTAAGCAGCGGACCATTTCATTCGGGCTTTTCGCCTGATTTAACCGCAAACGAAATTCCTCATCCATAAACTTCCGGGACAACTGACTGAGAATGCCAAGATGCTCGTTAGTGCTTTTTTCCGGCACAGCGATGAGAAACAGTATATTGACCGCCTCCTCTTGGCCTGGTGCATCGCTATAGTTGATTGTCCGGTTAAGCTTGCCCACTGCGATCGCCGGGCGCAGCACGTACTTCGACTTGGCATGAGGAATGGCCAGCCCGAAACCTATGCCCGTATTGAACATCTTCTCGCGCGCCAGTACGTCTGCCACAAATCCTGCACAGTCCGTAATGATTTGATTTTTTTGTAAGCATCCGGCTAATTGTGTAATTGCATCCACTTTGCTCTGCGCCGACAGGTTAAACAGAACCGTATCGGCAGTAACAATGGCTGTCATGTCCATGGGCTGATCTCCTTTGGTCTGTAATCTAACTGCATTGTAGCACTGCTTATTTTCCAGATTCAATAATGCATAGAACCGAAAACATTCCATATTGCACCGTATAAATAGAAACCCGTTTCTGTACACCAAAAAGCCTGCTCACGCCGGAGAATGGGTGAGCAGGCTGCGCCGGAGAAAAACAAGGCACCGGTTTTACCTGTTTTTTTCAGCATCAACCACATAGGCGGGAGCTTCCAGAAATAATGCCTGAATGGCTTGCGTATCTGCTGATTTTTTTATCTTTGAAATTAATGTTTCATCTTTGATAATCGAATACAAACGCCGGAAAAAATACTGATTGGTGGCGATATTGGAAAAGTTTATGGCTAAAACAAAAACTAAGTCCACATAAAACTCATCCCAGCAAATGGTGTGCTTCAAATTTACAATCACCAGGGAAGATACCTGGACGAGCGTATGAGAGCCGTGAGGTACAGCCACATAACGCCCCATCGCTGTCGAAGCCCGTTTTTCCCTCTCCAGCATGCTCTCAGCATAGCCGGGCTTAACATATCCTTTCTCCAGCAAATAATTGCCGTATCTGGTTAACACCTCTTCCTTGCTATTGAGATCATCATGGACATACAACACCTTATCTTGAAGCTCGCTCACCGCCTGCCGGGCATAAAGAACATGCCTGCCAACAATCCAGCTCTTGATTTTGGTTATGTCATCCGGCTCCAACAGAGCACTGATTTGAATCAGCTTGGCATCCTCGCTTTTGATTAAGTGGGTCTCATCCAGCAATAAATCAAACTCTTCCGGATTCATATAGCTTAGCTCACCACTGGTGCATACCCTGGTAATCTTTAGTTCTCCGATGTGGCTTTGCAGCAAGCTCTCCAGGTACTTTGACAACGTAATCCCGCCGTCGCAAACCAGACAAGTTCTGATATACCGGCCATTCTCCCGGCGGTTTACAGCGGCGGCAATATGCAGGCACAAATAGCCGATCTCATTGGCATCAAATGCAATCTTTTCCTCCAGCTCCAGCTCCTCAATCGACGTCATCACCGCCAAATAGATACTCGTATACTTGTGCCGTATATCATCAAGGAGCGGATTTTCCGCTTTCGCGCCATATTTGATGCGCCGGATGGCCGGTTTCAAATGCAGCAGCAGATTATAAATCAGCTCCTGGTCCCCGGTCAGATCAAGCTGCAAAAATTGCGATATTCGAAGGATAAACTGCTGCGTCAAATTCTCGTTAATCAGGACTTCATGGATAGGTACCGGCGAATTTTTTTGTTTGCGTGCCACCAGTAAATACCGGGTAATTTCATATAATTCCTCATCCGGAATTTTCATCCGGAACCATTCTTCCATATGCGAGCGTATCACCTGGGCGGCTAAATACTCATGGATATTCTTCAGGGATGTTGTATCAATGGTGGTAAATTTCTTTATACGGATCCGCTGCAGGGTGATACTTAATTTAAGCAGCAGTTTGAAAAAATCGTTTTCTGTAAATCTATTATTTAATACAACCTCGCCCAAAGACAAAATCTGCTGTAATGCATCTATCTTTTCTCTGTCAAAGAAAAAACACAGCCGCAAATAATTCTGCTTGGTCAGACGCTCCGGAAGGGCTGTCGGCTCATCGACAGCTGGCGGTGCAATCTTCATTTGCATACAAAGTTCCCTGTAGGCAGCCCGGATCTTCCCTTCCTCTCCTTCAATCCATATGCCGACATGCTCCTTCTTTATCAGGTCAATCCCCCGGTCACACAGCCACTGGCTCACCCTCTCAAGCACACTATGGACACTCGTTTTGCTTTTGTACAAAGTATCAGCCAAAGACTGAACCGTGCAGGGAGCACCGGCCCGGAATAAGGTGTGTAAGATATAAGCTTCCTCGGCCAATGCCAACATACGCTCCGGAGGATAGACTGTCTGCTCTGCCAGCACCAGTTTTTCATATAGTTCGCAACGCTGAGTTTCATTACCAAACAGTTTGATCCCCAGTTTTTGTTTTTTATCTATCGTACAAGGCCGGATCATTTCATAAAACGCTGGCTCCGACAAGTAGTTATGAACCGTTTTGGAGGACACATCCAGTTGTGAGGCAATGTTTGCTACGGGTATGTATTGCTGATGCTCCAGTAAAATTTTTATAATTTTTTTATACAACTGTACATTCATTGCGTCACCCCCATAACTCACTGTGCATCCTGGTCAAATTATAGAATAATCATAACCAGGTTCGGTTACCATTGTACAACACCAGGTCATTTCCCGGCCACTATCCGCTCTAAAACACCATCCTCAGTATAACAACTCTCACTTTCCATATACAATCATATAAAGATCGTATTTTTTTCGCTTTTTCAATCAATATGGTAAATGCATGCACGCCAAACTATTTACTCATTGATCTTCCGAAACCCGCCATTGAAACCTGCTGAAGTCCACAAACAATTATACTGTGAGTGACGCAACTGTAGTAATGCGACTTAACTTTGTCAAAGGCTAGGCGGTAGTAGAGCAATAAAAAAAACCTGCCATTCATATCTAAATGACAGGTATGTTAGAGATGATTTCTTATATTTATAAACTTCACAGCCCCATTTGCCAAGCATCTTGCCAAAATTTTCCTCATTATCGTTCTTCATGTGCTTATCATTAAAAGGTGTCCTTAAACTGCTGTTAACAGTTTGTTTATGGCTGTCTGTTCATCCGGAACAAAGAACACTGCATTACCCTGATTACACTCATAAATAAAGTCTTTCAATGGTTTGCTTGTGTATATCGAAAAATCGCCAATTATGGCAATTTTCTTGGAATAGTTTACGAACTTTTGTAGAATTTCTCCCGCAATTCCTGAACTTAACTTGAAAAAATCTTCTATTATCGCCTCTTTGTTTATCGCTATCCTTTGGCAATCATCATCGTAATTAATCAAAGCTATTAAGTCTAGCGCAGATTGCGTATCTGTAATAAGTAACTCGTCGCTGTGTAAAACAGCAATGGCGACCCCATTATTTTTAATAATCTGTTTTTTCATTGTATCTCCTTTATGCCTTGTTTTCTATTTTACCCAGAGCATGGGTGAAGCGACACACTGACAGGCTGAGAGTTCACAGGGAACCCGAAGTGGACGGACAAAAAGGCGGTGAAGGTCACGCTCTTTCATAAAGCATGCCCAAATATTATTTCTTTTGTGAGTAAACTAGCAATTGCATTTCCTTATGCGAGGCCGGTATATATTTGTCAAACTTACCAAATGTATCTTTAACAACCATTTGTCGTGATCTGAAGATATTTTCTATTTCATTTATGGAATATAAATTATCTTATTCTGGTATTTCTTCTTTCAACATGGACATCATGAATGTATCTCTAAACTCGTTTCCATAATTATATTGCCGAAGTAACCCCTCCTTAGAAAACCCTGCTTTGCATAATACCTTAACTGATGCGATATTTTCAGGAACTACGGTAGCCTGTATCCTATGTAATCCCATCTTTTGAAATCCGAATTTTGCAGCTCCCTGCAAAGCCTCTGTCATATACCCGTTATTCCAATGATCTTTGGAGAGCGAATAGGCAACCTCTGCCATTGACTGACGAACAAATCTACATAGTTCAATTCTTCCTACTAATTCATCGCTTTCTTTCAAAGCAATACCCCAACAAATGGTAAGCTTACTTTTAAAATATCTTCCGTTCATATTTTCTATAAACCGTCTGGCTTCTTCTATATCTTTTGGACATGCCAGTCCGTTTAAAAACTGCTGCACTTCTTTCGCTGAAAACCATCCTAAGTATCTTTCTGCATCACTTGGATGCATGAACCGTAATCTCAACCTTTCCAGTTCAATAAGTGGGAAAGATTTAAATGCCTCTTTAAATGACATTGAAATTGCCTCCATACTCTTAGGTACATTACATTGCAAACCGACAATCTAGAAATCATTAAGTGAAGATCTAGTGGATGATTCTTGAGAGCCGCCAGTCCTTCTATCATAAGTGCCCTATTAATATTGGGCAGCCATCCCTCTGAACTCAGCGCATCCGGTTTTGAAATTAATCCGGAATATAATATTATTATAGTTCCTAAATCAGGGAAATCCTGCTAAGTTTTGTATTTATTTTACAAAGTTACTTATTTTATGGCTAAACATTGCTACAGACTTTTACCCTTGTTTGACACTCTATCTATTTTTATACCTTTTCCACAAATAGTAAACCAAATACTACCGGCACCTTCTGACTCGTAAGTACCGTCCCTGTTTTTTATATTAACATTATATTATGTCAAAAGATTAATGGTATTAAAGCCCAAGTTCTTTTTTTATATTCAACATATTCATCTCCAAATGTATTCAATTAAAAACATTTCTTCTTTGCTAATCTTAACTATGTAAGCCACCACAATAATCAACGTTCCTATCAATGAAGCTAAAGTACCAACTGTAATAAATGTTCCGATAAATCCCCCGATGATTCCAGTATATATAGGATTACGGATATATTTATAGGGACCTTTCGTAACAAGTCGCTGCCCTTGTACCTTTTGTATTACCCCGCTCCAATTTTTAAACAATAATATTCTCGCCCAGACTGAAAATACCAGGGATAAAGTCAGTAGTAATAACCCAATGATTTTTACATACTGCCCCTGTATAATTACCTTCCCAAAAAATGAATTATTATAAAATGATAATGATAACCAAAATGCTGCTACCACGAAAAATACATGTGAAAATCTTTGACTACGTTTTTGTCCTGCCTTTTCAGTTTTTATATTATATTGGGTTCTTATTCCGGTAATTATCCAATAGACCCAGAAAATTCCCCATAAGCAATTAACATATAAAATTTCGCTCAACTAGAAATACCCCCTCACAGTGAATTTTATAACAGATCAACGCTCTGCTCTCAGGATACATTTTGCCGTATTTAGGGTTATTGGTATTTTGACTATAGATGTTGTTTTTTGGATCGCAGTAGGTTTTATTTTCTATGAATAAGGCCTCCCGATAATTTATATGGTTAGATTGTCCATTATTCTGAAGATATACGCAATAAACCTGCATAGAAATAATATCCATGCAGGTTTTGTAATTCATTTTAATTAATAGCCCTTCCTGCCTCCTTCTCACTAATGTGGAATAGCCTGACGAACAACATCGCCAGGCTATTGCTTAATTTAAAACTCAAATACTTGTGGTGGTTTCCCAGAGAAATCTGATATGGTGGCAATACCATGCTCGACATAAAATATCTCAAAGATCGGATTATCTGCTGTCTGATAAATTGATTTTACTAATGGGCTTACCTTTAATACTTTCTCCTTTATCGTTAAGTCGCTGCTAAACTCAACGTTACCACTTAATCGAATCCAAGTATAGTTTGGTGAAGAAGTCGAAAACTCGAAAGACGGATTCGCCTTTAGCTGCCGATACACCGCTTTAGCATTACTTGTGCAAAAATATAATTTGCCACCATCCTCTAACATAAATTGGAATGGTCTAACTTTAGGCTTTCCAGCCTCAACGGTTGCCAAATACCCACTTTTGTTTTCTTGAAGAAACTTTACTACTTTTTCCATTTTATTACCTCCGTTATAAATTTATTTTTAAATAAAATTAGATAGTTAACTAATTAATGTAAACACATTGCATTTTTTACTTTACCGGAAAAGTATTGCTTCCCTTGGATTACCCTGTGTATTAATCTGGCTGGGCATACAAATAAGCTGTTTCATGCTTTCCGCAATTTATTCGATATCTAACCTTTTCTTTAAAAAATTAGTTAAACCATATTGATTTAACTAGTTAAGATTATAGCTTATTTGTTCCAAAAGGTTTTCTACATACTCAGCAGCTTCATCGTCTATACCATTGTATACTACTGCGCTTAGCTTGTCAGAAACTGCTTTGAAGACTGGCTGTAATGCATAACCTTTTTCAGTTAGTTCTATAAATGTTATTCGGCTATCCTCATGACTCTTTTCCTTAGTCACATAGCCAAGAACCACGAGTTTATCCACTAAAACTGTAACGGTTGGTTTTGTACGATGAATTTTTTCGGCCAGGTCTTTCATTGTATGCTTTTCCCCATTAAAGAGAAGAGCAAGAATTCCTCCATGGGATGGTACAATACCATAAACGCCATTATTTTCAAGCTCACGAATAATGAGCCTATGTGCTTTGTCAGTTATTCTGCTTGTAAGTGCGACAACATTATTTTTTCTCATACACCCATTATAGTAAGACATCTAACTAATGTCAATAGAAAACACTATAAAACTACTTCGATCTGATATATTGAACCTTTGGCACAATATATTTCAGCTCTTCAAACATCTAAATAAAGTGCCATACTGAAAAGGCAGGCACGTTGCTTCAAAGCCTAAAACAGCGTGCCGGCCTTTTCAGTATACTAACAGATACTACCTCACTAAATAGTGCGTACTTGTTATCGAAGGAGTTCATTTGTTAATATTAGTATCAGATATCCCTTTGCTAAGCTGATCGCTGAGTTACGGGAAATAAAGCTTAGCAGCCAAGATGAAAGGAGAAGGGTATGAAAGTATTATTGGTAAACGGCAGTCCAAATCCAGAAGGATGTACTTACACGGCTTTGAAGGAGGTAGCGGGTCAATTAGAGAAAAACGGAATTGAAACGGAAATATTTCATATCGGGAAACAAGCCGTTCAAGGCTGCATCGCTTGCGGCAAGTGTGCCGAGTTGGGCAGATGTGTCTTTAAAGATGACCTCTATAATGAATTATTGAAACGTATAAAAGAAGCAGCCGGAATCGTAATCGGCTCGCCGGTTTATGTTGCCGGTCCCAACGGCTCCCTTTGTGCGATACTTGACCGTATATTTTATTCAGCAAGAGAGTATTTGACCAATAAACCGTCCGCGGCGGTTGTGAGTTGCAGAAGAGGCGGGGCAAGCTCCACCTTTGACCGCTTAAACAAATATTTAACGGTTAATCAAATGCCCGTAGTGACTTCACAATATTGGAATTCAGTACACGGCTTTACACCAGAAGACGTTAAAAAGGATTTAGAGGGACTACAAACCATGAGGGTATTAGGAAATAATATGGCTTGGATGCTAAAGACTATTTCCGAATCCAAGCACCCTCTTCCCGAAAGAGAAGAACGGATTCTAACGCATTTTATCCGATAAATTATTCCTCAATGTACATTTTTCCCTGCAAGGCGGGTGTATCCCTGATTTTGTGTAAACTCCAAATAGCATAAAAAAGAGCAATATTTTTTAAGAGGGCAAAACAGTCAGATAGGCTGATTGCCCCTCTGTTAGCATTATACGAAAACTAGCCCGGCTGTCAAGCTAGTCCAGCCGGTCGGCAAAGAATATTTCTAATTGGGAATGGATTTGTCCCCA
>NZ_FQZD01000059.1 GCF_900141835.1 Propionispora hippei DSM 15287
GAAACCTTGATTTTAAGCGGCAGTGCCAATATTAATGGGACAGGCAATACATTGGATAACATGATTACCGGTAACAGTGGAAACAATGTGCTGACTGGTGGGGCTGGCAATGATACGCTAGACGGCGGTCTTGGAGCGGATACCTTGTATGGTGGCGCCGGTAACGATCTTTATCTTGTTGATTATACAGGGGATGCAGTAATCGAGAATGCTAATGAAGGTTTGGACACAGTGCAGTCCAGTATCAGTTACACACTGGGGGCTAATGTAGAAAATTTGAGATTGATGGGTATCACCAGTATTAATGGCAATGGCAATACATTGAACAATGTGTTGGCCGGTAATAACGGTAATAACATTCTCGACGGTAGCACGGGTATGGATACTTTGATTGGCGGCTTGGGTAATGACACATATATTGTGGATAATATCGGCGATGTGGTGATTGAAAACACTAATGAAGGTGCAGATACTGTGCAGGCAAGTATCATCTATACCCTGGGGGCCAACATAGAAAATTTAATTTTGAGTAGCAGCGCCAATCTTAACGGGACAGGCAATGCCTTGGATAACCTGATTACCGGTAATAGCGGAAGCAATCTGCTGACTGGTGGGGCTGGTAATGATACTCTGGACGGCGGTAGTGGAGCGGACCTTTTGTATGGCAGCACCGGCAACGACACTTACATTGTAGATAATGCCGGCGATGTGGTGACTGAAAACGCTAATGAGGGAACAGATACGGTGCAGTCCATCATTACTTATATCCTGGGATCCAATGTAGAAAATCTGATTCTGAGTAGCAGCGCCAATCTTAACGGGACAGGCAATGCCCTGGATAACCTGATTGCCGGTAATAGCGGAAACAATATCCTAACCGGTGGTGCCGGCAATGATACCCTGAACGGCGGTGCTGGAGCGGACAGCCTGTATGGCGGTGCCGGTAATGATGTATTGTGCGGGGGAACAGGCGACGACACCTACTTATATGGGATAGGAAGCGGCAATGATTCGATTGATGACTATGATCCTAGCGGCGGAAGCAATACGCTGCAGTTCCAGAATCTTGTTATGGCAAGTGTAACGTTCACACAAAACGGCAATGACTTAGTATGCACATTAACTCAAACCGGCGAGAACATTTGTGTCAGCAACTGGACGGTAGGCACTAGCTATCAAATAGCTCAGTTCCAGTTTACCGATGGAACGTTGAATGCGGTGCAGGTTAATCAGAAAATCGGATCAATGGCAGGTTAAGAAACGTAAGGCAGTTTGCCCCGGACTAATGAAATGCCGGGGCAGACGCCGCTTTGTTCTTGTATGGGAGGGGAAACATGGAACAGGAAAAGCAAAAAGTAAACTTACCCGACAGCGGTCTGCTGTGTCTAGCGACGGCTGCGCAACTACTAGGAGTACCGGCTGAGTACCAACAACTGAAACGGTCCTTTCTCGTAGGGAATGTTCCGGCTGATGCTATTGTGTTATTGCGGGCGGCCAAGGAACTGGGGCTAAAGGCAAAACAAACCGATCTGGTGATCGGCAAAATCCCCAGACTTGCGTTACCGATATTAGCGTTATTAAATAATGGACAATATGTTGTCATTGTAAAAGTTGATGAGAAAAAGCTATTGATTTTTGACCCATATAAAGGACGGCCAGTAACTATTCCTCATGAACCGTTTACTAAGGTATGGACAGGAAAAGTGATTTTGCTGGCTCGCCGATTCAGCTTGGCTAATTTAGAAAAACAGTTCAATCTGAGTTGGTTTATCCCGGTAGTTGCGAAATTTAAACGTTTTTTTGGCGAAGTATTAATTGCTTCTTTCTTTTTGCAAAGTTTTGGGTTGATTACACCTCTATTTACACAAGTTATCATTGATAAAGTCTTAGTCCATAAAGGTGTGGCTACCTTAGATATTCTTGCGGTCGGCTTATTGGTCATCAATTCTTTTGAAAGTTTATTGGGAATTCTCCGTTCTTATCTTTTTTCTCATACTACCAATCGAATTGATGTCATGCTTGGGGCAAAGTTATTTAATCATATGGTTAGGTTGCCTTTGCAATATTTTGAAGTTCGACGGGTAGGAGATACCGTTGCAAGAGTACGGGAATTGGAAAACATCCGTCAGTTTCTTACCGGTTCAACTCTTACTGTAGTGTTGGATTTGTTCTTTGCTCTCGTTTTTATCATTGCCATGTTTTTTTACAGTGTTAAGCTTAGCTTGATTACGTTGGCTGCTTTGCCCATATTTGTTACACTTTCTGTATTTGTAACGCCTTTATTCAGGCGACGGCTGAATCACAAATTTGCTTGTAATTCGGAGGTTCAATCTTATTTGGTTGAATCAATCACCGGGATTCATACGGTAAAGAGTCTGGCTATTGAACCACAGCTCAGTCATAAGTGGGAAGGCATATTGGCTAATTACGTCAAGGCTTCTTTTGATACGACCATCTTGGGAAATATGGCCGGCAATACTGCGCAATTCATCCAAAAAATTGCTACATTAGCAATCTTATGGTTTGGTGCGCATCTGGTGATGGATGGCAATCTGACTGTGGGCCAGCTTATCGCCTTTCAGATGTTGGCCGGAAGGGTAACCGATCCGGTACTGCGGTTGGCTAATCTTTGGCAGGATTTTCAGCAAATCCGTTTATCTGTTGAGCGGCTTGGCGATATTCTGAATTGTCCTCATGAACCTGTTTTCAATCCTAACAGAACCTTGCTGCCGGCGGTCAATGGACAAGTCACAATGGAGAATTTGGCCTTTCGTTATCGAAATGATGCCCCTTTAGTTCTGGATGGGATAAATTTACAGGTTTCACCTGGTATGACGATAGGTATTGTAGGTCGTTCCGGGTCTGGTAAGAGCACGTTGACGAAACTGATTCAGCGTTTATATTTGCCGGAACGAGGCCGGATATTGATTGATGGAATTGATTTAGCCCAGGTCGAGCCGGCCTGGCTACGGCGTCAAATAGGGGTCGTTTTGCAGGAGAATTTTTTATTTAATGGCAGTGTGCGGGAAAATATCGCAGCTATTGATCCCGGGGCCTCTATGGAGAAAATTGTTCAAGTCGCCAAACTGGCCGGAGCGCATGAATTCATTCTTGAATTGCCAGAAGGATATGACACGAATGTAGGAGAACGCGGTACAGCACTGTCCGGGGGGCAGCGTCAGCGTATCGCTATTGCCCGGGCGCTTTTGCTCAATCCGCGTATTCTCATCTTTGATGAAGCGACCAGTGCTCTGGACTATCAATCAGAGCGGATTATTCAGGATAATCTTCAACAAATTTGCCAGGGGCGTACGGTATTTATTATTGCGCACCGCTTGTCAACGGTGCGGAGTGCCGATGTGCTTGTAGTCATTGAAAAGGGGCGCATTATTGAACAGGGGAGCCATCAACAACTACTTAGCCAACAGGGTGCCTATTATAATCTGTATAGGCAGCAGGAAGGTGGCGAAGTATGCGCATCATAAAGCTTGGCTGTTGGATCCGTGATAAGCTGGTCAATATAAAGGCGGGTAAGAAGCATTGCAAGGAGAACGAGAAGCTTAGTCAGAGCGAATTGGAATTTTTGCCGGCAGCGCTTGAGATTGTTGAGACACCGCCATCGCCGCTTGGCAGAGCGATTGTGTGGCTATTGGTAATACTGTTTGTCATTGCTATATTTTGGGCTTATTTTGGTCATGTGGACGAGGTAGCTGTAGCTCCGGGTAAAGTGATTCCTTCCGGTTATACCAAAACAATTCAAGCTTTTGATACCGGTGTTGTAAAGAGCATTCATGTTAAAGATGGCAGTAAGGTACAACCTGGTGACGTTTTGATTGAGCTGGACACGACTATCACTGCGGCGGATCTGGCCCGATTGACGAAAGAACAAGCTTATTACCAGTTGGAAATCAAACGGCTGCTTGCTGAGCAAATGGGGCGGTCCTTCGTTCCTGAACAGAGTGCGAGCGCCAACCCTCAGGACGTGCAGTACCAAATGCAGTTATATAATAGTCGGATGGAAGAGCAACAGGCAAAGGTAGCTGCGGCTCAACAGGCTGTAAATCAGGCTCAGGCAGCTTTGGAAACGGCACAGGCCACCAAGCAGAAACTAGCCATGCAGCTTGAGATAGCTGTACATAGGGAAGGCGCTATGAAAAGTCTAGCTGAAATGGGGGCAGTGGGTGAATTTCAATATTTGGACTATAAGGACAGATTAAACAACATCCAGCAAGATTTAAGCGCCCAAAGCAGTGAAATTGTCAAAGCTAACCATAGCTTGCTACAAAGTATGGAAACATTACATGGAATTGTCGGTGAACATGAAACCGACATTATGACCAAACTAGTTGAGGATCGTCGCCAACTACAGTCTATCCAAGAAGAGATAAGCAAAGCTGAGGAAAAACATCGGTTAAGCACAATAACCGCGCCAATTACCGGTACGGTACAGCAACTGGCGGTTCATACTGTGGGCGGAGTAGTTACTCCTGCCCAGGTACTCATGCTGATAGTTCCGGAAGGAGAGCAAATGGAAATTGAAGTTTGGGTACCCAATAAGGATGTCGGGTTTGTTTATGCGGGGCAGTCGGCGGAAATTAAGGTGGAAACCTTTAACTTCCAAAAATATGGAACTTTGGATGCAACATTGGTGGAAATCAGCTCTGATGCGGTAGAAGATAAAGATAAAGGCTTGGTTTACCGGGCCTTACTACGGACGGATGTCAATTATTTTGCTTTGGCGGATGATCGGGTTGTATATTTGAGCCCTGGAATGGCTGTGACAGCGGAGGTCAAGACGAGGAAAAAACGGATCATTGAGTACTTTACCGATCCATTTATTAAGTACCGGAGTGAGGGACTGCGAGAAAGGTAGTTCATAAACAAAGGAGGAAGTTTTTTGCGGTTTGTTTTTCTACATTCCAACTTTCCAGCACAATTCGTTCACTTGGCTTCTTATCTTGCTCAAAGGATGGGTAATCAAGTGGTTTTCATTACTGGCAGGAAAGATGGTGAGATACCTGGTGTATGCAAAGTCGTTTATGAAGAACCACGCTCAGTAAATCCGGCTACGCATCATTATCTGCAGGGCTTTGAGAAGGCTGTGCTCCAAGGGCAGGCGGTCTACCGAGAACTGGCAAAACTAAGAGCACAGAATTTTTGGCCTGACGTTATTTATGGTCATGCAGGCTGGGGGTTACCTACCTTTGCTAAGGAGGTTTTTCCGCAGAGCAAGTTGATTTGTTTGTTTGAATGGTTTTATCGAGCTCACGGCAGTGACGCGGATTTTGATCCGGCCATGCCGCTCAGTGTTGATGATGAACTGAAGATTCGAGTAAAAAATGCCCCTATCTTGCTTGATCTGGATCATTGTGATTGGGGAGTTAGTCCTACCTATTGGCAACATCGTCAATTTCCCCTGGAGTATCAACCTAAAATCAGTATTGTCCACGAGGGAATTGATACCGAGTTTATTAAACCCAAGCCGGGAGCCAAGTTGATACTCCATGAGATCGGTATTGACCTTTCAGATGTAAAAGAAATTGTTACCTATGTGGCAAGAGGGATGGAGCCTTATCGCGGCTTTCCCCAGTTTATCGAAGCAGTACGGCTTATCCTGGAAGAGAGGCCGCAATGCCATGTGGTAATAGTCGGTGATGATAGAGTAGCTTATGGAAAGCCTTTAGCAGAGGGCAGATCATATAAAACGGCGATGTTGGAGAAAGTTCCATTGGACATGGCGCGTATTCATTTTACCGGTCTGCTGCGTAAAGGAGATTACTTGAAAGTTCTTCAGGCGTCGTCGGTGCATGTTTATCTTACCTATCCTTTTGTTCTTTCATGGTCTATGCTGGAAGCTATGGCAGCAGGCTGTGTGGTGGTTGCCTCAGATACCTCTCCTGTGGTTGAGGTGATAAGTGATAGCGTAAATGGTCTACAGGTGAGTTTTTTTTCGCCACAGGATATTGCTGCAAAAGTAGTCGACGTTCTTGCGCATCCCGGAGAGTATAACGAGCTTCGCTTAAGGGCAAGAAAAACTATTTTGGAACGGTATGCACTTCATAAGTTATTGCCAATACAAATGAATTTACTTAGTAGCATTGTTACTAGACTATAGTAATGAGGAGAAGTGTGTGAAAATTTTGTTTATCCATCGGACATTTCCCGGGCAATTCCGCTATTTAGCCACAGTTCTTGCTCAGAACTCCTGCAATAAAGTAGTTTTTCTTACTACGTCCGAAATCGGTGATATTCCTGGCGTAACAAAAGTTCTCTATAAACCGCACCGAAATTCTTACATTTCTACCCATCCCTATTTAAAAAATATGGAGGATTCGGTGATTTACGGACAGGCTGCCTATAAAACCGCGACTCAATTAAAAAAAGACGGGTTTGTTCCAGATGTGATTTATGGACATTCCGGTTGGGGGCCTATGTTGTTTATGGCGGATGTTTTTCCCCGCGTGCCGATCATTTGCCATTTCGAATGGTTTTATCGTTCGCATGGATCAAGCTTTGATTTTGATCCTGAAAGTAGACTGACGCTTGATAATAAAGGAGAAATCAGAGTCAAAAACACCGGCATTTTATTTGATTTGGTGCAATGTACGAAAGGAATTGTCCCTACGGAGTGGCAGTTTCAGCAATTTCCCCGGGAGTTTCATCCTAAAATGGAGATTCTGCATGAAGGCATTCATACCGGTATTTTTAAACCTAATCCTAATGGTAGACTTATTTTGCCTAAGCTTGGACTCAATTTATCGAATGCAAAGGAAATTGTTACGTATGTGGCTACCGGAATGGAGCCACTACGCGGTTTCCCTCAATTTATGGCTGCTGTCGAAAAAGTTCAGCAACTTCGACCGGAATGTCATGTGATAGTGGTAGGCGAAGATAGAACAGAATACTCCAATCAACTATCTAATGGGAAAACGTACCGTGAAGAAGCTATGGGTAAGTACACCTATGATTTATCCCGTTTGCACTTTACCGGGCGAGTGCCCATTTCCGATTATTTAACTATTCTACAGGCATCGTCCGTACATATTTATCTTACCTATCCTTTTATTTTATCTTGGTCAATGTTAGAGGCAATGGCTTGTGGTTGCCTGGTGGTTGGTTCGGATACTCCTCCCGTACGGGAGATTATCGAGGATACAGTGAATGGTTTTTTGGTAAGTTTCTTTTCTCCTTCCGAAATTGCAAGCCGGGTAGTAGAAGTCTTGGAGAATCGTGAAGCAATAAATCTAATGAAGACAAAGGCACGGAATACGATCCTAACTAAGTATGATTTGACCAATTTGCTTAATCGTCAAATCAGATTACTCGAAACAGTAATATCGAAAGGAGTTTAGTAAATGAATGTGGAGTTGGATGAACCCCCGGCCTTTTCTTATTATAGTCGTGTAAATCCTCATCTTTTGAAATATATCCCACCGGAAGCTTCTGCGGTGATGGAAATAGGTTGTGGGGCAGGTGCTCTAGGGGCTAAATATAAACAAATAAATCCTTTTTGTCGTTATATAGGGATTGAATTGAACGAAAAGGCTGCTCGGTACGCTGCAACACGGCTGGATACTGTATTGACTACCAATGCCGAACAAATTGATTTGACAGAAATAGTGCCGGATGGAGTGGATTGTCTAGTTTATGGTGATGTACTAGAACATATGACTGATCCCTGGAATACGCTAAAGAGACATGTATCTCACCTTAAAGAACAGGGACAGGTATTGGCGTGCATCCCCAATATTCAGCATTGGTCAACATTGTTTAATCTAATCGCCGGTAAATGGGAATATCAAAAAGAAGGATTGTTAGATAAAACGCATCTCCGTTTTTTCACTTTGGATAGTATTGGTCAATTATTTAGCAAGGCGGGTCTTTACATTTATGATGTACGACCACTAGAAGATCGTTCGTCTCCAATTAGGGCATTACAGGAAGAATTTCAGCCAATTCTTAATAAATTAAGTGTAGATTTCGATGCGTTTTGTACAAAAGCCAGTGCCATACAATACATTGTACGGGCAACCAAAAGACCGGTGACCAAGCGTCTGCTCATCCATTCTATGCTTGGAGAAACCAAAGTTTGCTCTAGAGTAAGAGTAACCGAGCCTAATGTCTTTCTTGCGACCATACCTGGAGTTAGAGTAATAGAGCACGCACAACAAACGTCTACTTCTATTGGGCTTCCTGGTGAAGAGAAGGTATTTATTTGGCAACGCAGCTGGCCTACGGTAACGCAGCAAAAACAACTGCTAAAAAGCGGGTATCTGATTATTGCTGAAATTGATGATGATCCTTTATTATGGAAAGAATTTCATCAACAAAATAACTTTTTTGCTTTTCGATCTGCTCATGCTGTTCAAACATCGACCCCAAAGATAGCAGATTTCTTATATCGTTTTAATAGGAATGTATTTGTATTTCCCAATTATATTTCTAGCTTGCCTCCTTTTAAGGGGTCAAAAAAGGGGAAAAAGGTTACATTGTTTTTTGGCGCGCTTAACAGAGAAAGTGATTGGGAGCTGATAATGCCGATAATTAATGAAATAATCATCAAATCTGATGAGGATATTTTTGTCAGGGTTGTACATGATCGGAGGTTCTTTGAGGCTCTTGCTACGACGAATAAAGAATTCACGCCTTTTTGTTCCTATAATATGTATATTGAAATCTTGGATTCTGCCGATATCGCCATACTTCCTTTAGTAGACACCCGCTTCAATAGAATGAAATCTGATTTAAAATTTCTTGAATGTGCCGCTTATAGTGTAGCTGCTTTGGCGAGTCCAACTGTTTATGGAGAAGTTATTCGGCATGGTGAAACAGGGCTAGTTTACCACTCTTCTGCAGATTTTGGGATTTACCTTAAATCATTGATTGAAGATGCGGCGTTACGTGCGAGATTAGTTAGTAATGCTTACAATTGGCTTAAGAGACATAGGCTGTTATGTCGGCAGTATCATACGCGCTATCTTTGGTATGATAGCCTTTTGGATAGGTTGCCAGAGTTGAATGAGGAGTTGTTAGCAAGAGCACCTGAATTAAAATGAGATAAGGTACAGACTATTCCAGATAAGACCGGAGCCGTTCCCGCATGCTTTCCAGGCGGGCGGTGGTTTTTTTTGCCTGCTGGATGGATTGGCGCATTTGATTCAGCAGTGCGGTGTATTGCTGTCGTTCGGCAAAGCGATTTGGCTGGCTGTGAGGCGCCGTCCTGCCAGGGCTGGACGGCGCGCGGGGCGTACAGGTATCGGTCACCTTTTTCACTCCCGTAAGGTCGGCCGTAAGCGAATCCAAGGCGACCAGATCGTCGGGACTGAGCTGGTTTAACGAAGACTTGCCCAAAGCCCGCATGGCTTCTTCCATTTCCAGAACCATGGAGGTAAATGCATTGGTTACACTGGTTGCGCCCTGACAGAGGTCAAACTTGTCCTTGGTCTGTGAATTGTAATATACCAGTGCAGTGGGTGGTTCCCAGGGAATAGCTTTGGTAGCCTGGTTGTGCACCAGGGCAAAAAGTGGAACGGTACCGAGTACCACTGCATCGGCCCCCAGCGCCAGCGCTTTGAGACAGTGACCGGGGGTATACAATCCACCACCGGCAATGAGGCTGATTTGGGTTCCCGCTAAGTACCGTTTGGCCCGTACCAACGCATACAAAATAGGAATAGAAAAATTGTCCTGCTTGATAGGTGCTACGGCGTGTGAACCGCCACCGGCTCCGTCCAGGCAGATCACGTCTACTCCCAGGGAAACGGCGACTGCCAGTTCTTCCTCCAAACGGTCGGTGGCCATCAGTTTTAAGGCAATAGGCTTTCCGTCGGCGCGCTGGCGTAGTTTTTTCATAAAAACAGGCCAGTCGGCCGGCGTGTGTACACCCGGTGGTGCCGGCAGGGAAATGGCTGTTTCGTCAGGGGCCAGTCCCCCCAGTTCACGGGCTCGTCCTTCAATATCAGCAGCCATGATCGGGGCGGTACCGACATCGGCTCCCTGCCCCATAGCGATTTCCAGCATGTCGGCGGTGGCAATCTGTTCATTTGTCCGCAGTCCCCAGGACCAGCGGCAAATTTGGAGGATAAATTTCCCGGCGGCGTCAGCTTCTTCAGGGAGGAAAGGGCCTTCGCCAGACCCGAGTGCAGTCCCTAATCGTTTGCTGGCGATGGCTAATGCTACTTTCGCTTCTTCGCTTAAGGCAAGACCGTAGGCCATGGAGCCAATTATCAAAGGAATTTTTAGCTTAAGCGGTTTTTTTGCCTTACGACCCAGTGTTACTGACATATCTATGTTAGTGCTTACCGGCAAGGTAAAACGGGTCATTTGTTGCGGTGAAAATAGAAGGTTGTCAAACTCGGGATAATGTTTTGGTGTTCCTAGCGGCCTGGTTATAACTTTACCGGTTTCGGCCCGTAAACTTAGTTCAATTATATTGATTACGGAAAAACGTTTTAATGAAGGAAGCAGTTCGGCAACATTTTCGTCATACTCGTCGGAGAGTAATTTTGCGGTGGCATCGTCGACAACCCGGTTTATGACATAGCGCATAACCGGTTTTCCCAGCAAAAGACCGAGAACCGCAATAAGAAGAAGCGCCAACAGCAGTTGGATAAACCAGGAGACCGGCGGAAGAAAGGTTTGAACATAGGCCAAAATACTTTGCATAATATCGTCCTCATAATTATCGTGTGCTATAGGTAGTATGCCTCATTGCCGGATTTTAAACCCTAGTGCTCCAGCGGCTTTGAAGGTGTAACATAAATTTACGGTGATTTTTTTGTAAAGCAAGGCGAAGGAGATGCGCCTTTCGACATGGGTAAACCGACGAGAACGAGACCTTACGGAAAAGGACTGTGAAGAAAATCGTACGTTCAGAGTTGATAGGCACCAGTACCTTGCATCATTAAAACAGAAAACATGCCGGTAAGAAATTTTTTCGTCTCCCGAGTCAGAGGAGCCGCATATATTGGACATAGGTAAGGCTGACAGGTTAGCGGTAAAATAGCTAAAAGGGGGGAGAAAAATATATTTCCCGCGAAAATAAAGGGAATTTTGGCGAATATCCGAACATTTATCCTGTAATTTAAAGTAATATTCGAAAAGTTTATTGACAGGGGAAAGGGCGAAGTGCTATGATTAACGAGGGAAAATCGGATACCTTCCTCAGCAACTCAAATAACGGCGTGGATACGTCATGTTTGAGTTATTTTTGTGGGTTTGGTTAAAATATTCAAGATAATATAGCCGCAGACTGAACGGGTTGCCGGAGACTATCGGTTGCCCTCAGCTGCAATCGGACGAGAAAACGAAGCAATGCTGGATACGCGGTCAGTGAACGGAAGGGAATATTCCGTCGCAGTGCCGTTACTATGGTCAGATAAGACCGTCAAGAAGGGTGAGGATGGATATGTCAGCAACAGTTGTAATCGGAACGCAGTGGGGAGACGAAGGAAAAGGGAAAATCGTCGACTATTTAGCCGAAAGAGCGGATGTGGTTGTTCGCTATCAGGGGGGCAATAATGCCGGACACACCGTTGTGGTAGGGGATCAGGAGTTTAAGCTGCATTTACTGCCGTCAGGCATACTATATAATGGTAAAACCTGCGTCATTGGCAACGGCGTGGTGGTTGATCCCAAGGTTATGCTGGAAGAAATAAAAAGCATGCAGGCCAAAGGCATTGATACCAGCAGCCTGAAGCTATCCAACCGGGCTCATTTAATTATGCCATATCACCGCCTGCTGGACGAAGTGGAAGAAACTTCTCGGGGCGACTTCAAAATCGGCACAACCAAGCGTGGTATCGGTCCCTGCTACATGGATAAAAATGCCCGCAGCGGTATCCGGGTCTGCGATTTGCTGGAACCGGAGGAATTTAAAGAAAAACTGGCCCGCAATCTGGAAGCCAAGAATCATTTGCTGAAAGCCGTATATAATACGGACGGGTTTGACTTTGCAGAAGTGCTTAAGGAATACCAGGAATATGCCGAACAACTGCGTCCGTATGTTGCCGATACGTCGGCTATTTTGCATGAATCCATTAAAGGCGGCCAGAAAGTGCTGTTTGAAGGAGCCCAGGCTACTTTGCTTGATCTGGATCATGGCACCTATCCCTATGTGACCTCATCGCATCCGATTGCCGGCGGCGCCTGCATCGGAGCCGGTGTAGGCCCGAGCAAAATCAACAAGGTTGTCGGTGTGGTGAAAGCCTATACCACCCGGGTGGGCGAAGGACCGTTCCCCACCGAACTGCATGACGCAACAGGCGATCTGATCCGGGAGGAAGGCCATGAATACGGCACCACCACCGGCCGGCCACGTCGCTGCGGCTGGCTGGATGCCTGCATCATCCGCTACGCGGGTTATGTCAGCGGCATTGACTATATGGCGATTACCCGCCTGGATATCCTGGATAAACTGCCTATGGTTAAAATTTGCGTAGCTTACAAATATGACGGAAAAATTATCAATGAGTTTCCGGCCAGCCTGAACGTGCTGTCCCGGGTGGAACCGGTTTATGAGGAATTGCCCGGCTGGCAGCAACCGACTTCCCATATTCGCTCCTATGAAGATCTACCGCTTAATGCCCGTCGCTATGTAGAACGGCTGAGTGAGGTTAGCGGTATTGCCATCGGTTTGGTCTCGGTCGGTCCCGGCCGGGAACAGACGATGATACTGGCAGATATGTTTTAATTATTAGCAGGGAGGTCCTGGGGCGTGACAAGAAAATGTGTGGAGATTATAAGACGCAATACTCTTTATCCACGCCATGCGGCAGCGTTTGCCAGAGCGGCAGGACGCTTTGTCTGCGAAGTGACAGCGATCAGCGGCGAGTATCGGGTTGACGGGAAGAGCATCTTAGGGCTGATATCACTGGAACCTCAGATTGGTATGACTATTATTATTGAGGCCGACGGCGAAGATGAGCAGGTCGCCGTGGACATTCTGGCTAAAATACTGGAAGGATATTACTGATGAAGAAGGACTTACTTGTCAAAGACATAATCGAACCTTGCGGGCTGGAGATAATCAGCGGTGCCGATTACCTGGACCGTCCGGTACGGGTGCCGGACATCAACCGGCCCGGACTGATGCTGGCCGGATATTTAAAGTATTTTGAGCATCAGCGGATTCAGGTTATTGGCATGGCTGAAATGGCCTTTCTGGAATCATTGGGTGAGACGCTCGCTACCGAGTGCTGGAAAACGCTTACCGGCCTGGAGATTCCCTGCGTGATTATTACGCGGGGAAAGTCGCTGCCGGAGCATTGGCTTAAATTGGCGGAAGAGGCTCACCTGGCCGTGCTGCGCACATTGCAGCCGACCACCCGGTTTATTGGCCGGTTGACCGATTATTTGGAACGTCGCCTGGCGCCCAGCATTACCATTCACGGTGTGTTTGTCGATGTTCACGGTATTGGCACGCTGATTACGGGCGACAGCGGCATCGGTAAGAGCGAAACGGCGCTGGAGCTGATTAAGCGCGGTCATCGGCTGGTGGCCGATGATGCCGTGGTGGTGACCCGCGTGGCGGAGAATAATCTGGTCGGCCGGGCTCCGGAGATGATCCGTCACCTTATGGAAATTCGCGGCTTGGGAATTTTGGACATCAAGACGCTGTTCGGCATCCGGGCAGTTCGCCTGTTCCAGGATATCAATCTGACTATTCATCTGGAAGAGTGGCAGCACGGCAAGTATTATGATCGCCTGGGGATCGACGATGAACGGACGGAAATTTTGGGCGTGTCCATACCGAAAACCATTATCCCCGTTCGGCCCGGGCGAAATCTGGCCGGTATTGTGGAAGTGGCGGCGATGAACTACCGGCTGAAAACACTCGGCTTTCACTCGGCCCAAGATTTTGTCAATCGCCAGGCCGAACTGCAGGAACAGGGACTGGTTGATGCCGATGAGGTAAATGATTTTACCCACGGGTTATGGTAGTTCCCTAACCGGCTCCAAAGAACTATAAATAATGAGGACTGCCTGACAGGTGAAAAACCCTGTGGGCAGTCCTTTTTTATTTAAAAATACTTAAAAATAGCGGAGCCAGATGTAGAGATGAGAAAGCAGAACAGATACCAGCATGAGCGGAAAAGCCACCTTGAAATACGTTCGGAAGGAAAGAAGCACGCCGTTCTTTTCGGCTATGCCGGCCACGATGACATTAGCCGAGGCGCCAATCAGCGTACCGTTGCCACCCAGGCAAGCGCCCAGGGCCAGTGACCACCACACCGGGTCGAGAGCAAGGCCGCCTAGTTGGCCCATTTCTTTCAGCAGAGGGATCATGGTAGCGACAAAAGGGATATTGTCAATAAAGGCTGAGGCGATAGCCGAAACCCACAGGACCAGGAGGGAGGTTTGCAGGACATTCCCCTGGGTCAGAGTCAGGCTCCACTTAGCCAGCGCACCGATCACACCGGTGGCTTTCAGACCGCCAACCAGCACAAACAGGCCGACAAAGAAAAATATAGTAGGCCATTCTACGTGCAGCAGTACAGCTTCCGGTTCTTCCCGGCTAATGAGCAGCAGGACGGCAGCACCGGTCAGGGCAACGGTGGCCGATTCCAGGTGCAGTGTACCGTGCAGCATAAAGGCAAGAATGGTCAGGACCAGGACAGCCAGGGATTTTCGGAGCAGGGCCTGGTCCTTAATTTCATCCCGGTAATTAAGCGCCAGCAGGGCAAGGCGGTTCTCTTCCGTCGTCTGCAGTTCCTGACGATAGATCAACAGCAGCAGCCCGATCGTGACGAGTAAAATGAGCAGGCTGATAGGCGCCAGCTGCAGCAGAAACGAGTTGAAATCAAGGCCGGCTGCACTGCCGATCATAATGTTGGGCGGATCCCCGATGAGAGTTGCCGTTCCGCCAATATTGGAAGCGATAATCTCGGAAATCAGAAAGGGCAGCGGGTTGATCTCCAGTTTGTCGGTCAGGGTCAATGTAATCGGAACGGTAAGCAGTACGGTAGTGACATTATCTAAAAACGCGGAGGCCAGCGCTGTGATCAGTGACAGCAAGGCCAGCAGACGGAACGGATAGCCACCGGTGATGTGGGCTGCCCAAATGGCAATGGCCTCAAACACGCCTGTCCGGCGGGTAATGGTGACCAATAGCATCATGCCGATCAACAGGCCCAGTGTGTTAAAATCAATTGCTTCCTTGAGCGCCGTTTCCTGGCTTATAAATCCTGTCAGCAGCATAAGCAGGCCGCCGGTCAGCGCCACGGTCATGCGGTGAAACTGTTCTCTGATAATCAAGGCATAGACAATTATAAAAATGGCAATGGAGCTCCAGAAAGAAAACTCAAGCAACAGATGATTCCTCCTTTGGCGGCAACAAGCGGCCATTGCCCAAATCATACGTCATTTTGCCGGGACAGTCAACTTTCGCCAGGCTGGAATGATCAAAGTGGAGGAACCGCCAGAGTGACTTGCTAAAACGGAAAATTTTCGTTATACTGATTAGGAAGTGAATAAAAGTTTGTTTCTTGGAGGAGCCTGTCGCCACAGGCTCTTTTTGTCTATTTTCAGAATTATGGGAGGACTGATTGTGGAAAACCAGGCAATGCTCGCTTTGGGCGTATTTTTAGTGACCTATGCTTTGATCATTTCGGAAAAAATCCATCGTACAGTGGTTGCTATGCTTGGCGGACTGGCGATGGTGCTATTAGGTATTGTCGATTATGAGACGGCCGTTCATCATATAGATTTTAATACATTAGGCTTGCTGGTGGGGATGATGATTATGGTGGCCATTACCGGGCAAACGGGGATATTCCGTTATATTGCCATATATGCGGCAAAAAAGGTAAAGTGCCGGCCGATGCCGATTCTGTCTATTTTAGCGGTGATTACAGCGCTCTTTTCCGCGCTGCTGGACAATGTGACAACGGTACTGCTTATGGTCCCGGTGACACTGACGCTGACCCAGCGGTTGAACATCAAGCCTGAACCGTACTTGATTACCCTGATTATAAGCTCTAACATTGGCGGGACGGCGACTCTTATCGGTGATCCGCCCAATATCATGATCGGCAGTGCCGTAAAGGAACTGACATTTTTGGCTTTTATCCATAATCTGGCCCCGGTTGCTCTGGCCATTTTATTTGTCACGATCATCCTTTTGATATCGCTCTATCGTAAGCTGTTGGTAACTGACGAGCGGCATAGACTGGCCTTGCTGCAACTAAATGAGAAGGAAGAATTGGTTGATCCGGCACTGCTTGTCAAATGTTTGTCCGTATTAGGTGTTACTTTGGCCGGTTTTCTGGGCCATCAGGCTTTGCATCTGGAATCATCGACCGTGGCGCTAAGCGGCGCCTTTATTCTGCTGTTGCTTACCGCCAAAACCGAGCGTGCTGTTGAAGTAGCGCTGGAGAAGGTTGAATGGCCAACTATCTTTTTCTTCTTAGGTCTCTTTGTGTTGGTTTCCGGGTTGGTGGAAACAGGCATTATTGACGGCGTGGCCCGGTATGCCATAGCGGTGACCGGCGGTAGCCCGGCATTGTCAGCTATGCTGATTCTATGGCTGAGTGCCATTGCTTCGGCCTTTGTGGACAATATTCCTTTTGTGGCGACTATGATTCCCTTGATTCAAAATATGGGGCAACTGGGCATTGCCAATATGGAGCCGCTGTGGTGGAGTCTGGCTTTAGGGGCCTGTTTGGGAGGCAACGGCAGTTTGATTGGAGCGAGCGCCAATCTAATCGTTGCCGGTCTGGCGGCGCAGCAGAACTATCCGCTTTCCTTCCGGCGATTTTTAGCGGTCGGATTTCCGCTGATGCTTTTATCTGTTGTCATAGCAAATGGCTACATCTACCTGCGGTATTTGTCGCATCTGTAATTTTTTTAGAAAATGCAGTTGACAATAATATAATGTTGCTATATAATCATATCTTGTGAGACGGCATGATCCACTAGCTCAGTCGGTAGAGCACCTGACTTTTAATCAGGGTGTCCCGCGTTCGAGTCGCGGGTGGATCACCACTTATGGCCCGTTGGTCAAGCGGTTAAGACACCGCCCTTTCACGGCGGTATCGGGGGTTCGATTCCCCCACGGGTCACCATATTACGGGCGATTAGCTCAGCTGGGAGAGCGCCTGCCTTACAAGCAGGATGTCGGCAGTTCGATCCTGTCATCGCCCACCAATCA